>JAJRUR010000323.1 GCA_024277695.1 Bacteroidota bacterium
ATCCCAAAAGGATCCTCTGCAGCGGTTTTGGATAGAACAGCATTTAGGGCGGTTTCTGCAGCAGAGATTTCATTCTTGCGCGCGTAGGACTCTGCCCTGATGAGCATCATTTCGCCTAATCTATATACTGGAATACTCGAGGCCAACTCTACAAAAAATGGTGCGGCCAGATCTTCTACGGAAGTACCGTTTAGTGCTGTTTTGTCCACATCGTTGAGAAAAAATGCAATACGTCCATCTTGAGGGTCAATCGAAAAAGATGCTGCAAGACCAAAATTGGAGCGAGGTGCATACTGGACCGTTCCGTCAAAATGTCCTAAAAATACAGGATTGGCATTTTGACCGTCATAAACGAAGTAGGAAGGCTCTCCAAATCCATCTATAGCATGCCCGGAGTGCAAGATAGCTTTGTCATAATTTCCTGCGCATAAGCTGTATCGTGCAGCTAGTGCATGGAGGCAGTTGAGTATATCGATATCATCCCCGATAGAAGAGACGAATTCGGTGGATATCGGTTGAGAACCTAGAGTAGTGATGGCAGATTCGAGCAGACTTACCGCTTCGTCATAGGCTTCTTCTCGTGTAGAAAATGCAGCAGGATCTTGTGGCGTGCCATTCAGAAGGGCTACGTGTGTCCAAGTGTTGGCCATGTTTCCCAGACTGAGTGCCTTAAACATAGATGCAAAAGCAATCAATCCCGAACGAGTCCCCTCGTCCATATCTACAGTAGGAGCATTGCTCAAGATCGACTCAGAAATGCCTTTGACGCGCATCTGTGCTGCAAAGAGTCGAGAGACTCTTTCGTTTTCGCCGGAAAATTGTGTACCGCCTTCTTGGAGTTCTTCTAGGCTGGAAAAGGTTGTCATCGCCGAAGTCTCATAAGCAGTCACCGAAGTATAATTGATGGCATGTCCTAATGCGGATGTAGCATATAATTGGTGCATTCCTTTGGCTGTAGCCAAAAGGCCATCCTTCGTTTTTAAGGCTTGTTCTTCGGTAGCTGCATTTTCATTGACCAGATCGAGGTTACAAGAAGTTACCAGCACAGAGATTAAAAAGAATCCAAAATAATATATTGTTTTCATTGTATTGTTTTTTTTATTGAATAATCAAATTATCATATTTATTGTGCGTAGTATTTAGAGTGTTGCATTGATGCCAAATCTAAATGTTCGGGGGATCGGAACTTCATTAAAATCAAAACCTCGGACTCCGTTTTGTTGTCCGGCGGTAGATACCTCCGGATCCCATCCGGAATAATTGTCAAAAGACAAGATATTTCTACCCTGTACAAAAAAGCGGAGAGATCAGATATTTTTTGTCTTTGGTTTGATGGTGTAGTTGAGGGATAGTTCGCGCAGTTTGACAAAAGAACCGTCTTCGATGTATCTTTCCCAGATATTATAAGAGGCTCTGTTAAATCCGCGTACTAGCTCTCCGGTCAGTTCTCGTTCGTCATTGATTCCTCCTCCAAATATTGGTCTGGAGTTGACGCGATTTGTAAAATTGAATACATCAAACCCCTGTACGGCATCGAACTGTACTCTGAAAGAAAATCCTTTAAAATTAAATTCATTAATCCAAGCCCCTACCCAGTCCGGATTGGGATCCGCGATGATTTTTCGATCGACATTTCCATTTTCGTCACGCGCTCTACTCGGAAGTCCTTGGTCATCGAGTAAGATCTCTCCATTTGCGTCTCGTGCATAATAGAATCCATCCAATACTCCGAGGGGATATCCGTTTTTGGCCACCGCTATACCAAAGCTTTTGCCTAGAGCCAGTTTGCCGCCCTCGATACCATCGACTACATTGCGATTACGGCTAAAATTAATCGTGGATGTCCAACTGAGCTCCCTACTGTCGAGTACTCGGGCTTTTAAGCCCAGTTCGATACCTTTATTGGTCATGTTACCGACGTTTTCGAGTCGAGTGGCAAAACCTGTCGAAGGAGCCAAAACACGCGGTAGGATCAGGTCGTTGATTCTGGCATTGTAGTAAGTAAATTCTATGCCGAGTTTGTTATTGAAGAGTCCTGCATCAAAGCCCAGTTCGATTTCTTTTTGACGTTCGGGGATCAGTGATTGATTGCCTTGGAGTGCACTGGGGACGAATCCTACGCCACCGCTATAGGGTACGGGATTATAATTAGAAAATTTTTCATACGCTCCGAGTGCTGACATATTGCCTGCTTCTCCGTAGGATGCTCTAAATTTGAAGAGCGGAATGGCTGAGGAGAGTCCTGACCAAAAACTCGCATCAGAAAGCAGGTAGGACATACTGACTTTGGGATAAGAGATATAACCTACTTCGCTACCAAAAGCAGAACTGGCATCAAATCGAATGGCACCTGTCAGAAATAGTTTGTCAGAGATGCCAAAAGTTTCTTGCAAGAAAAAGCCTTGGATATTTCGCTCTCTTTTGCTATCACCAAAACTAATGATGGACCCGGCTACTGTGTTCGTCAGTACAGGAGCTAGTCTGTCGGAAGTTTGTACGAGGGTTTTGTACTCATCATGTTGAAATGTAGCACCTACAAGTGTAGTGGATTGGATATTGTCGGATAGATTCGTCGCATATTTTGCGCTGATATCTTGATTGAGGAGCATGGCCGTACCAAGGGCAGTACGTGCCCATCCTGTCGGCTTGCCATTGGATCCGATGGGGATATATCCGTCTCCTCTTTGTGTCCAGCTGTCTAGTCCGATAGTATAGTTGATCCCGAAGCCCTCAAAGGGAGAAAAGTTGAGTTGTACATTGGTATTAAATCTATTGGTATTTTGTTTAAACTTAAAGGTCTCTATCACCTCAAGGGGATTGGGGAGCCATCCTTGGGGGCTGAGGTAATTGCCTGAAGCGTCCGGCCTGGGATCAAAGGCATTGTTGTTAAAATTAAATCCGGTAAGTGCTCCATAGAATTCCCGCAAGCCTCCGTTTGGTATTTCATTACTGCTACTATTGGTATATCCCAGACCGAGGGATACTGAAAATTTTTGACTGATGATCTGATCCAAATTGAGTCGAGTGGTATATCTCTGAAAGTCCGAATTGCGGATAATTCCTTCGTTTTTGAAGTAAGATCCGCTTACAAAATATTTGGTATCACCACTACCGCCTCGTATAGATATGCCGTTATCCGTACCATATCCCGTATCAAAAATAAAGTCTTGCATTTTGAAACGGGTAGCAGGTTCTGTAGCTGTATTGGTGATATCTCCGGGCGATACCCATTTTATGGGAGCCATATTTTCTTGAATTTCTTTTCTTAGCGAATTGGACTGGACGCTTGTCGAAAAACTTATTTGTGGTTTTCCTTCTTTTCCTTTTTTTGTAAATATCTGCACCACGCCATTGCTTGCCCTTGCTCCATAGATGGCAGTAGCAGCAGCTCCTTTGATGACTTCGATGCGTTCGATATCATCCGGATTGATATCTACCAGTCTGTTTTGGGCATATCCTCCTAAGTCCAGCAGTTCCGGAGAGGAATTGTCCATGATAACTCCGTCTATGATATAGAGAGGATCTGAGCCGCCTACGATTGTAGAGTAGCCTCTAAGTGTGACAGAGATACCGCCGGCGGGATTTCCGGAGTTTTGGTTGACGAGTGCACCGGGAATTTTGCCCGAAAGGGCTCTAGTGAGTCCTACGGCACCGGACTGTTCTATTTCGGCAGCATCCAGTGTAGAGATTGCATTGCCGTATTGCTTTTTTATGGTAGCGGATGAAGCTCCGGTGACCACTACTTCGTCCAATCCGACAAAATCTTCGGATAGTATGAAGTCGATTACCTGACCGGATGCTGCATCGAGTGTTTGTTTTTGGGTCAAATAGCCCAAATAACTGATCATCAACTCTACAGGAGTCTCTTCTCCCGAGATGTCTAGTCTGTATTTTCCATCTACGTCTGTTACAGTTCCGATGTGATGATTGGCCACAACGGATGCCCCGATAAGAGGCTCTCCTTTGGTATCGGTAACCGTACCCGAAATAGTTTGGGCATGGAGGTACACACCCATAGCAAAGAGTAGGAACAATGCTAGCATGCTTCTAAAAGAAATTTTTAATAGTGATTTCATATCTAAATCTTTTTTTGGATTATAAAAAATCACCTACCGTCAACTCTTGACAGTAAGG
>JAJRUR010000324.1 GCA_024277695.1 Bacteroidota bacterium
CTTCATGCAGAAGCACTCGGGTTAGATCAGGTTGGATCGGACTTGCTTCAACTCCAGATCCGGGCTTTTAATCAATGGTTAGCCAAAGCTATCATACTCGGACATAGCCCCTTATTCGTTATTCACGGTATGGGCAAAGGCATCTTACGGGGACAGATACATCAGCTACTCCAAGCGCATCCTTATGTAGATTATTACACGAATGCTTACCATCCCCAATACGGATTTGGAGCAACCGAAATTATCTTAAAGTAGAAGTCTCGTTCAGAAAATTGACGATCAGAGACTTAATATCAAAACCGGATCGAAAAATCTCAGATGGCAGCACCTTTTTGATGACACCAAAAGAATCAATCATAAACAATCTGGGATAGCCAAGCTCACCACCATAAGGACCTTCCCCAAATATACCCGCATGGGGTATCATACTGAAGTCCACTTGATTTTGAGCTACATATTGATTGAGTACTTCTCTGCTGCCTTCATTAAAGGCGATCACCTTAAGCCCCTTATTTTTGTATTGTGCAGTCAGTTCATTGAGCAGAGGTATCTGATCTGTACTCAGGCTGTTGTTGGTGTCCATAAACCACAATAAGACAGCCGTACCTTTGGATGAACCCAAATTGATCTCGACATTGTGCTGGTCATTAGCAATAAATGGAATAGCCGGAAAACCCTCAAACTCCGCAATCATTTCCTTGGTAGGAGGACTAAACTTGGCAAATTCTACAGCATAAGCGCCTTCACTACTTGCACCTATCTGAGCATTGGCTGAAAAGCCAACAAAAAACATCAACAAAAAAATCGATAAAAATTTCATATTACAAAAATATATAATGTATAAATAGCTTTAGCACAAAAGTAAGAAACATTTGTAATAAAATCAAAGGGTTTAAGTAAAACTTAACATTTTGTACAGAAATAGCAAAAATTACATTAAGATTTGCCTACAGTTTCTTCTATTTGATATACTTTGCGAGAGGAGGAGTTGCCGCTGATCATTTCGGCGAGGAAGCCGGTGAGGAAGAGTTGGACTCCAATGATGACTATCATAATGCCAAAATAGAAGATGGGTCTTTCAGTGATACCATACTCGGATTTGACAATTTTAGAATAGCTCAAGTAGAGCAATATAAAGAAACCAATAATAAAAGAAAATAGTCCGAGTGACCCAAAGAAGTGCATGGGATGTTTTCCAAACTTACCGACGAACATAATGGACAATAAGTCCAAAGGTCCATAGATAAATCGGCTCAAACCATATTTGGTGGTACCATACTTTCGAGGGCGATGCTTGACTATCTTTTCGCCTATTTTGGTGTAGCCTGCCCACTTTGCGAGAACAGGTATATAGCGATGCATATCGCCATAGACTTCTATATTTTTTACGACCGATCGTTTGTAAGCCTTTAGGCCGCAGTTAAAGTCGTGCAAATTGATCCTTGTGAGCCATCTCGAGCTGGCGTTATATAGTTTGGTAGGAATGGTTTTGGAGAGTGGATCGTGTCGTATTTTTTTCCATCCGGATACCAGATCATAGCCATCTTCTCTTATCATTTTGACCAGTTCAGGTATTTCATCCGGGCTATCCTGCAGATCTGCATCCATAGTGATGACGACTTCGCCTTGAGCAGCTGTAAAACCGGTTTGTAGCCCGGCAGCTTTGCCATAATTGCGTCTAAACTTTATGCCCTTGACATTAGGGTCTGCTTCAGCCATCTGACGGATGACAGCCCATGATGTGTCTGTACTGCCATCATCTACAAAAATTATCTCATATGTCAGCCCCTCTTGTTGTACTACACGCGTAATCCAATCTTTGAGCTCCGGCAAAGACTCCGCTTCATTGTATAGAGGTATGACTACTGAAAGCTCCACTTGTTTGTAGTTACTTTATTTTTCTGACCACAAAGGTAATAATAACTGAAGCCAAAAAGCCTACAATCAGACTCATCATAAATAATAGTATGTAGGACTGATCAACACTCCGATCCAAGCCCGGATAGATCGAGGGAGCAAAATGGTATATCAGACTGGCTATCACCAAAGTACGAAATGGTGCTCGAACTTCCTCTCTAAAACTATCCTTTGCCTCTGTAGTCAGAGCAGACCGATACATAGCATATAAAAATACGATAGCAACGGGTATGCCAAGCGGCAAAGTGGATGGTAAAGCCAATACACCGGGCAATATCACCAACAGGTATCCAACCAACCCGGCTACTATACCATTACGCATAATCTTGATTTGTAACGCTTTTATGGATGAATGCCCCAATGAGTGACAAAATCAGTCCAAAAAACATCGAGCCTAAAAAAGAAAAGAATGCCATAGGGCCGGATCCCATCATTTTTGATGACATAGACATAGCCTTTTCGATAGCTTCTTCATCCATGCCTTTGTCTTCGAGTCTTTCACGTGTCATATCTAGCATCTGGCTAATAAAGTCCGGGTCTATAAACTGAAAGTACACATAAGTAAAAAGTCCCATAAATACAGCTATAACGAGCACAGTAAGCAAACCTGCTTTCATGGCTCCGCCAAAACTTATGTTACCCGAGTTGATCAGATCACGCACATACTTCATCGTCATCGTAATAGCCCAAAACATCACTCCGGCTTGGATCAAGAAACGCAGCCACTTAAACATCGAATTATTTGCTGACGGATCATTCCATCCCATCAAGGAGCTGAGCATACTCCAAGCTGCTAGTACGATACTTGCTATCAAACCATACTTTAGACTTACAGACATTGTTGATTGATTTTCCATAATTGTTCGTTTTTAATGATTTTAGTTAGGCTAAAGATATAAATTTTTCTTTGACATAAATGCCTTTTACTCGACCAATGAATCTTTTTGATAGATAGGGTGTGTTGCGGGAGAGGGATTTGTTATTTTTTTTGTCAAATGTCCATTCCTCCTTCGGGTCAAAAAATGTCAATTCTGCTAAGGCATCCTTTTTGATGTGGGGCACTTCCAGACCGAGCGCTTCTCGATTGGATTGGCTCAAGAAGTAAATAATGGTTTCTAGATCTAATATATTTTGCTCGGTGCACAATTCGCCGAAACCGGTTTGTAAAGCAATGCTGCCCGGTGCCGAAGCAGTAAACTCCAAATCTTTTTTTTCCGGCTCGACGGGCATATGATTGGTAACAATCGCATCGATCCATCCGGCTTTGCAAGCTTTGGCTAGTGTCAACATATCCTTGTGCGATCGGAGTGGTGGACTGAGTTTATAGTTGGGGTCATACTGTTGGATGTTCCGGTCGCAAGCGACTAGGTGTCGGATGGAAACGGATGCTTTTACAGTGTTTTTGGAATTTTTGGCAGGCTTGAGTACAGCTAGCGAACGATGGCTGGTGATGAGGTGCGCCAGATAACTGCTCTGTGCGTATTCTGCCAGTCGCAGATCTCTACTCAGCATAATTTCTTCGGCCATAGCTACTTCGCCCGGCAGTCCCAAAGCTGTACTTACCTCACCTTCATGGATGTAACTCCCTTGACGCAAGTCATAGCTCCAAGGTTGATTGATAATGATTTGGTCCAGTGGAACCGTGTACTTTAGGGCTTTGAGCATCAGATTGTCTGACTGGACGGAATAGAGACCGTCCGAAAAGGCGATAGCACCGCTGTTTGCCATATCGAGCAATTCTGCCAGATCGTTTCCTTTGTTTTCTCGACTCAATGCCCCAATGACTTGTAGATGGATATCCTGCTCTTCGGATCGTCCTAACAGATAGCTAATCATCGATCCATGATCTATGACAGGCCGGAGATTGGGAAATATGGCTATAGATGTATAACCTCCGTATTTGGCTGCTTCTAAGAGTGATTGGAGGGTTTCTCGATGCTCCATACCCGGCTCACCGCCATGCACCCCAAAGTCAAACCAGCC
>JAJRUR010000325.1 GCA_024277695.1 Bacteroidota bacterium
GAATGGCGGCAGTTTTTTTGCATGGAACAATATTACAATTGTCAATATTCCTGACCTAAATACCATCCCTACCGGTGTGCCCTTTAATTTTTATCTCAATGGAGATATTGAACTTATTGATATCGGCGGTGGCAAAATACCAAAAGACTTGCTACCGGAAAATTTTTCTATTACTGACTTGAGTGGTTTATGTCCTGAAGTGCCTCCCGTTTCTCCGTCAGAGCTAGTTGATTTCTGTTCGGATATAGAAAAATATAACCCCGTCTTGGACTCCGGACCACCACCTGACTCAGATCAAAATGAAGTAATTCCCTTACCCACCTTCAAAGTATTTCCGAATCCTACACAGGATGACTTCACTTTGCAGTTTGGTTTATATAAAGATGTTACTTCAAGGATACGGGTTTATGACGTGACAGGCAAACTGGTACTAGAAAGCCCAACGACATATTTTGAACGTGGAAATTATAACATCCAAATAGAAACAGGATCTTGGAGTCCGGGTTTATATTTTGTTTCCTTTGTGGTTAGAGATAAGACATTTGTACGAAAATTAGTAAAACAATAGCCGACTTACTTTTTATTTGGTCTATGTATTATCTTTTACCACCCCTTTGAGCAAAGGTACAAATCTAAAATCACCGTGTGTCTCCTTTCGAATGGATCCATCCTTCGCTTTGATAAGTCGGATCATTTTTTGGGAGTCGCCGGATCCGAGAGGTATCACCATGATACCGGGGGCATCCAATTGGTCGATCAACGCTTTGGGAATTTCAGTAGCACCTGCGGTCACAATGACCTTTTGGAAAGGTGCATACCGTGGCAGCCCGGCATATCCATCACCGAGATATGTGCGTATTTTATTGCATCCTAGTATTTTTAATAATGCCTCCGTCTTATGAAATAGCTTTTCTTGACGCTCGATCGAATACACTTTGGCTCCCAGTTTATACAGCACACAAGCTTGGTACCCCGAGCCTGTACCTACTTCGAGGATTTTGTCCTCCGCTTTGACATCCAAAAGTTGCGTCTGAAAAGCTACCGTATATGGTTGGGATATAGTCTGGTCGGCTTCGATTCTGAAGGCCGTATCCTTGTACGCCCACTCCTCAAAGGCATCATCCAAAAAGTAGTGCCTCGGGATATTTTCCATGACTTGGAGTATCCGCTCATCAAATTGTGCTTTTTGACGTAAGTCATCGATCAATGCCTTGCGCAATCCTCGATGCCTCCAATTATCTGCATAGATTCGTTTTTTGTGCATAGAGAGGTTTAAGGCTTGAGGTTTTGAGTAATTCGTTCGATTTTTTTTGAGAGCCGACTCTCCAAGCCAAGGGTATCGGACGGGTCCTCGATCTGCTCCTGCACTCCGATATAAAATTTGATTTTGGGCTCCGTACCGCTAGGCCTAGCAGCGAGTGTTGTGCCATCAGATGCATGATATATCAGTACATTGGACTTGGGTATATCGATAGGTGCATCCCTGCCGTTCAAAATATCATGGCAAAGCGAACTCTGATAATCACATATCTTCACTACCGGAGCACCATCTAGCATTTTGGGTGGATTATTCCTCCAATCGCTCATCAATTGTGCTATCTGGTCAGCACCTTCTTTACCTTTTTTGACGATCGATAGGAGATGCTCCTTGTGGTAGCCGTGTTGTAAGTACAGTTTGGTCAACTCTCTATACATCGTCGATCCTTTAGCTTTTGCAGAAGCTGCAATCTCACAAGCCAAAAGCGTAGCTGTCACAGCATCTTTGTCACGTACAAAATCTCCAACCATATATCCAAAACTCTCCTCTCCTCCCCCAATAAATTCTTCAGAACCTTCGGCATCTCGGATCATTTTGGCTATCCACTTAAATCCTGTCAGACCTACTTTGCACCTAACGCCATAAGATGCGGCAATTTTTTTCATAAGTTCTGTAGATACAATGGTCGATGCTACAAACTGACGACCGGTGAGTCTGCCTTGTTTTTTCCACTGCCTAATCAAAAAATCCGTCATCAAGCACATCGTTTGATTGCCATTGAGTAGCTGCATTTGTCCTGCATCGTTTCGAACAGCTATCCCGATACGATCCGAGTCCGGATCCGTACCGATCACGATGTCAGCTTGTATTCGATCTGCCAGATCAATAGCCATTTTGAGTGCTTCGGGTTCTTCCGGATTTGGAGAACGCACTGTGGGAAAATCTCCATCAGGTCTTGCCTGCTCCCGTACTATATGGACATCCGAATAGCCTGCCAGACGAAGGGCATCCGGGATAAGTTGGATAGATGTGCCATGGAGTGAAGTGAACACGATCTTGAGATCTGCTCTACCCTCCGTATCATCAAAAGTGCCTTCATTGATCGAGGCCTTAATAAATTGGCGATCGATCTCATCACCTACTATATGGATGAGTTCGGGCTTGGCTTCAAAACGAATATCTACAAAGTCCAGTGCTTGGACTTGTTCTATAATGGCACTATCATGCGGAGGTACTATTTGAGCACCATCATCAAAATATACTTTGTAGCCATTGTATTCCGGCGGATTGTGCGATGCCGTGAGTACTATTCCTGCCTGGCAAGCCAGATACCTTACGGCAAATGATAGTTCCGGCGTTGGACGTAGCTCATCAAACAAAAAAACTTCAATATCATTGGCAGTAAAAACTTCAGCTACAATGCGTGCAAAACGCTTGCTATTGTGACGGCAATCATAAGCAATCGCTACCTTTAGTTGCTTCCCTGGAAATTGTTTCTTGAGGTAATTGCTCAAACCTTGTGTCGCCTTGCCGAGTGTATATCGATTGATACGATTGGTCCCTGCACCCATCACCCCTCGCATCCCTCCGGTACCAAAGGCCAGATCTTTATAAAAACGGTCCTCGAGCTGGTTCGGATCCCGTTCCATCAAATCTCGTATTTCTTTTCGGGTCTCGTGGTCAAAGGGTTCTTGCAGCCACTTTTTGGCTCGATGGAGTATCTCTTGCATATTTTTTGTGTTTCTAGATGGTTAAAGTACAAAAGTGCAAATTTAATTCCTTGATAGGGATATAAAAATTTATATATTTGCATCCCCATCGTGCACCGCCCGGGTGCTGGAACTGGTAGACAGGCATGGTTGAGGGCCATGTGTCCGTATGGGCGTGCGGGTTCGACTCCCGCTCCGGGCACTTTTTTTATGATATTTCTTTATTTTTCGGCTTTTGCCAAAAAATAAAAACCGATTTGATTACCACCACATAAGGACTACACAAAAGAAAATGCATCGGAGACAATTTATCAAAACGACCGCCCACATTGCAGGCTACCTCTACTTGTTTGATCTACTACAGGGCTGTAAAAGCTCCAATGTACATCCGATTCGTTTGGCACCGGATGCACCATATACGATGAAGTATCTTAGAGGACACATAGGTTATTTTGCGGAGCGGGGTGGAACCATCGGCTGGCTATCATCCAAAGATGGCGTTGTGGTAGTAGATGCACAATTTCCCGAACAGGCCCGGCACCTCATCACAGAGATGAGTCATCTCCACAAGATACCTATCGAAACCTTGATCAATACGCATCACCACTATGACCATACTGCAGGAAATATCGCCTTTAAGAACATCGCCAAACAAATTATAGCACATCGCAATAGTCTGACCAATCAGCAAATATCTGCCCGGCAGCGAAATGTAGAAGATGCACAACTTTATCCGAATGTTTTGTATGACAAAACTTTCCAATTTTACTCAGGTAAAGAATCTATCCTCCTACGTCATATCGGACCCGCACACACCAGTGGTGATACCATAGTCCACTTCCAAAATACCAATGTGGTACATATGGGTGACCTCGTCTTCAACAGACGCTATCCTTATATCGATAGACCGGCCGGTGCCAATGTCCAAAACTGGATCGAAGTCCTCGATCGGACTCTAGAGCTTTTTGATCGAGATACTTTATATATATTTGGCCATGCCGGAAAGGGATATGATGTCATTGGAGATCGAGAAGATATCAAAGCTATGATGGCTTATCTCGAAAATTTAGTCCAATTCGGTCAAAAAGCCATACAGCAAGGTACTGCGATAGAAAATCTCATCGCAGAAACTAAATACATCAAAGGAACAGAATCCTGGGACCCCGGAGGACTAGAGCGCAATATCGAAGCTATAATCTATGAGTTGAGCGATCACCCTGACTAATTGCTATCGAAATAAAGATGTAGCATGGTCACTAGGTACATCTGGCTTTGTCGCTCATGCTTACTAAATAAAATTTACAAGGCCATTTGTTTTTTGCGACCTATTCACCGTTTCTATCCATCTATCCACTCAAATAAATATTTTTCATTGCAATCCATAGCATATTTTTCAAGAAAAACTTAACAGCCCTATCCAGAATAGTATATCCTATATATACGATCAGGACTTATACCCAAACTAAACAAAAATCTACAAAACAAGATACGCCCGATATGCCTCCAAAATCCTTGTCCTCTAAATCGTTTGGTCGAAGTAATGATCGGGTCTTGGATGAGCACTACCCTGCCGTTCTTTTGCATCCACTTCGATAAAATGACATCTTCCATCAGAGGAACATCCAAAATACTCAATTCGTCCTGAATGCTTTTTCGTCGGACGAAAAGAGCACGATCACCCCAAATCTCTCCGGTCAATTTATAGTATGGATCTGCAAAGGCTGCTAGTGCTCGATACCTAAATGAAGGCTGATCAAAACGAAGTTTGAATCCTCCTCCCACGATCTCCTCTTTCTCTATCATCTGCTGTAGAATTATGTCCCATCCATTGGGCAGTATAGTATCATCATGCAATAAGAGCAAAAACCTGCCAACAGCCTCCCTTGTACCGGCATATATTTGATGACCTCTACCCTTCTTCTCTGTTTGTATGATGCGCTCAGAGGGATGGTGGATAGCTAGCCGTGCCGAATTTGGACGGGGTATGCATATCAGCACTTCGCAGACAATTTGCGACTTAGCGATTTGTAGGCGAATAGTATCAAGTAACTCACCATCCCCCAACGTAGGTATAATTATAGAAATCAAAATGAATCCGTGTTTTTCATATACCAAATATATCTAAACAATCCTATCTATCAATCAGCTCATAGGCAGATCATTCTATTTTATCATAAAAAAAGAATTTTGTGGGCTAGCTCCAACAAAAAAAAAGCCTTCCCAAGTTGGGAAGGCCTCCAAATGTGATTATCTCACAAATGCTCAATCAAGGAGAAGAACTTTGATGACGTGATTTTTATTGACGTCAGCTATCTTGACAAAATACATTCCGGGTACTTGTCCGGACATATTGAGTACGATACCATTATTGCCGGGCATCAGATGTAGATCTCTTTGGATCAAGCGGTGTCCTTGATAGCTCACCACTTCCAGTCGAGTTTCAAAATCAGCAACCGATGTGATCGTCAGATTAATCTGGTCTCTAGTTATGTTATTGGCAAGGATATCTGTCATACGATTATCCAATGGATTGTAATCTTGAGCAAATCCACTGGAATCCGTTTCGCAATCTACGAATTCGAAATATCCTGCGCACTCTGCAAGACAAGGATTGGCAAATTCGATGATTTCACCATTTGGGGATTCGACACATACAGGATCTTGTACATCAGGGCATGCATCTTCGCAATCGTTTCCACCGTCATCACAAGATGCATAGTCTGTATATCCTGCACATTCGGCCAAACAAGAATTAAAAAACATCATGGTAAATCCGGTACTATCTGTTACACATACAGGATCATAGTCGTCAGGGCAAGCATCCTCGCAGTCGTTGCCACCGCCGTTACAGCTGTAGTAGTCAAAATATCCTGCGCACTCTGCCCAGCATGCATTTTGGAATTCAATAGTACCTCTTGCAGGGTCATCTACACATACGGGATCATATACATCCTCAGGACATACAGCAGAACAATTGTTTCCACCGCCGTTACCATCACAACCAAACCAATCCGTATATCCTGCACACTCCGCAAAACAAGAATTATCAAAAGTAAGTGTATCCAGAGTTAAAGGATCCACAGCGCAAACCGGATCGTAATATTCGGGGCAGAAACAATCCGACGTATCACACTCTACCACTTCCAAGCCAAAGCATTCTGCAAAGCAAGCGTTGGGGAGTAATGTTACTACTCCATTGCTATCAACAGCACATACAAGATCAAATGCATCATCCAGGCACTCAATACATTCAAACTCTCCGCCGGTGCTATCGCACTCGACTACATCGTCTGCCGAATATCCGGCACACTCTGCATAACATAAATTGGGGAAGGGGCAAATAATACCTAATACAGAGTCCGTCAGTACACAGATAGGCTCTTCATTAGGATCTATATCACAGTCACAGTCGTTTCCTCCCCAGCCGGTTGTATCGCATTCTACGATTTCGTAACCTAAGCACTCGGCAAAACAAGCATTGGGCAAGAAAGTTTCGTCGCCATCAGGTGTTATGGCACATACAGCCTCAAAATCATCGTTTTCCAGGCACTCAATACATTCAAACTCTCCGCCGGTGCTATCGCATTCGACTACATCGTCTGCCGAATATCCGGCACACTCTGCATAACATAAATTGGGGAAGGGGCAAATAATACCTAATGCAGAGTCCGTCAGTACACAGATAGGCTCTTCATTAGGATCTATATCACAGTCACAGTCGTCATGACCTCCTCCGTTTTCACCATCTACTACATCAGACTGCTCATATCCTTCGCAAGCTGCAAAACAAAAATTAGGAAAATAGAATGTCTCTCCACTATTTTCATCTAATACACAAACCGGATAATCCCCCGGATTGATTTCGCAGTCACAGTCGTCTCCTCCCCAGCCGGTTGTATCGCACTGTACGATTTCTAATCCCAAACATTCTGCGAAACATGCATTTGGATAAAAATCCTCATTGCCTAAACTATCGACAGCACAGACGGGATCAAATTCGCCATTGACCAAACAATCAAAACAAGCCAAATCTCCATCGAGACTATCACAAGCTGTAATTTCGTATTCGTAACAATTGGCCAGACAGTCTGTCAAGACTACGACATCACCGTCTTCATTGATGGCACAAACTAAAGGTTCTTCTCCAGAGCAATCACAATCACCGTTGCCGGGCTGTGCTATACTCCAACCTGATATGAGCATTATGAAAAGTAAACACAAATTGCGTAATTGATAAGTTTTCATAATAGCTAAAGTTTAAAAAAAATTTAATAAAAAAATGGTTACAACATATATACGTTAACCCCCCGTTGAGAGTTAGTCTATATTCAAAAAAAAATCAATTGGGATATGCTACCGCAAATGTTCCCTTGGCCTCCTCTACATATATAACTTCTTGAAGTGCATCATGCAGCATCAGACCCTGGTATTCAAAGTCAAATATCACCGTAGGATATCCTTGAGGATTATCCTCAAACGAGCGGACATTGGATATTTCAAATTTATTTTCAAAACCCGGTACGAAATTCAGTGCTGTATAGTTTTTGCCCTCTGCATCCGTATAGTGGATCATCACTGTACCTGACGGATCCGAAGGTATGTGATCGATAGTATAGCCTGAAACACACTTGTTGCCTGCAAAGGTTTGCGGATTGATGGATATTATGATTTGGACGAAAGGGGCGAGAGAGTCCTGAGATCGACCAATGATCTCTACGCTGAGTTCTGTACTTAATTCGCCGGCCAATAATCTCAATTCGTAACCGACATACTCTGTTCCATCTACAGAATTGGTCCATAGAACATCAGCAATATTGGGGCTAGGTCCTTCTATGGCAAATAGGTATTCTTCAGTGACGGGATTATATGATATGCAGAGTTGCACATCAAAATCTTCACCACCGGAATTATCCGTTGATCCAAAATACAAAATTTCTGTCGCGTCGTCATATCGATAAACCAGACCCAAAAAAAAGGGACCTTGCACTTGTGGTTCATTACAGTAAGATTCTGTACCCGATGCATCGATCCAGCAGAAATTGTTTGGTAATATATCGGTGCTATCCTGTTGGATAGTATAGTTCGCTTGGTTGAAATTAGCTCCAAATGCCAGCTCATACTGACCTGCTTTTATGACATCATCGATAAGGATATCGCTCGCTTCTCTAATCTCGGTGTCATAGAATTCGATAGAGAGCGATGGACCACAAACAGGACTACAGTCCACTTCTCTATAGTTTCCTGAAAATACCCATAAACCGAAAGCTGTATCGAGCGCATAACTCGTCTCCATATAGTAGTCAGCTCCTGTGCTGAGAGAAGTCCCGTCAATAGTCAGTGATAAGTCAAAAGGGCTTTCTCCCTGAACGGTAGGTTCAGGTAGTTCTTCTACGGTACAAGACCAAAGAGTCATCATCCAAAGAATAGCAAGAATAAAATAACGCATCGTTACCTCCATAAGTTGATTTCTGTAGATAATTGGATCATTACCGGTTTTACCTCTTTGAGTAATCCTATTGCCTCGTTGGAGGTCATACTATTCAGTCCGTACCTCATACCCAATCCGATGTTCCATATCGAGCTCAACTGATAATTGTATGAAATATCCCACTGCCAAAAAACATTGCTAAATGCAGTCTGCGTCATCCATACTTCTTCGAGTCTGGTGGCGCGGGGGGTGATTTGTCCGGTAGTGGTCCCAATGAGATCCTCAGATCGGTAGGTGTCTTGAATCTTCTTTGCTCGTACAGACAGTGTTTTGTTTGCTATAATTCCGGTGGCTAGATGGTGTCTGTTTTTCTGCCATTCTATCGCTAGCGGCACTTGCAAGTAATATACTCCATGTGGTTGGAGGCTGATGACTTCTTTTTCCCAACTAAATCCACCATTACGAGTAATAACTTGTGTGGACTGGCTGATGCCAAAACTTCCATTGATATAATTCAATCCCACCCCTGAGCGCACATTAAAAGCACCGAGTACTTGTTGTCGTACGTTTATGCCCAAAAACTCTCCTCTATATGTCTTCGTATCGGTAGTTGCATAGGGATAAAGCGATATACCTCCGTATAGAGCGATACCATTTATGATAGGGACAAACTTGGGAGATAGATCATTGTTTAGTTCCAAGATAGTAACCGATTTGGCATCGAGCTCACTGACCACCGGCAATTCCTGCATACTGAGTGACGCTAGAGTTTCGGTTTGTTTATCCTTCATAGACCAACCTGTAGCAGTACTCTTCTGCTCAATAGGTGCCAGAACAGTAGAAGTCTCCGCTTTTTGATGATAAGGCATCTGATTACTTGAGCTGTTTTGGTTTTTGTCTGTGCTGAACTCTTCCCTTGAATGTGCGTTGGGCATTTCTGAGAAGCTATGTTGTAGGCTAGTTTTGGGGATTTGATCAGAGCTGGTTTCTTTGTGCTCTACTTGTTTTGTTTGTGTTTTATTTAGCGGATTTGATGATGTGCCGTTTGTATTTTGTTTGTCGTTTTCTTGCCGGATATGGATGGCTGTTTTTTTGTCTGCATCAGCGATTTGAGCATCTCGCTTAGATGTACGATGGCTGATCGGTTCTTGCTCGGATTTGATCGCTTGCTGCTCTTTTTTGATATTGGAGCTATATACCATCCACAAAGATCCTACAATCAGGATGAGGATAGCAGCCAAGCCCCACCACAATGGCATAGTTTTTTTATGCTTTTTTGGAGGATCGATGAGCTCCAGAGCTTTTTCCCAGTCACTATAATCAAAATCAAAGGACTGGTCCTTTAGTCGATCTCGAAAATATTTGTCTATCGGATGTTTCATAATTTTCTTATTATTCTTGACCGGTGATGGCGACATCTACCCTGTCTTTCTTTTTTTTCTTTGTTTGTGCATTGGCCTGAGCCTCCGCATTTATTTTATTCGTTAATATTTTTGTTTTTTTTTCTATCATTTCTTGCAACAATCTACGCGCCTTGGCTAGATGCCACTTGGAGTTGCTCGTACTCATCCGGAGTGCCACACTCACCTCTTCGTGCGTGTATCCATCAATGGCATAAAGATTAAAAACCTGTGCTGTAGTGCCTTTGAGCTGTCTAACCATGTCCAGCAACTCTTCCACATCAAATTGGAGCTCGGCAAGGTTGACCTCACTCCATCTTTCTGCATCTACATTAAACTCCATCATCTCATCCAAGTCTTTGGTCATCTGTTTGCGCTTCAGTTTGCGGCAGTAATCGAGTGCAGTATTGATCATGATCCTTCTTGCCCAAGGCTCAAATGTACGCGATGTATCAAAATGTTCCAAGCCATTCAATATTTTCAAAAAACCTTGATTCATCACATCTGACAGATCAGCTTGTTGGAAGACATAGCGACTGCAAGTACTCTTCATCAGGCTATAACAAGCCTTATAAAGCTCAAGCTGTGCACGTCGATCAGCTTTCAAACATCGATTTAACAATTGCTTATCTACCTTCATATTTTATAAAGCCGGACACTCTTCATCGCTTCGTATCAAATCAATGCCAGATAATACTGTCTTCTTCTCGACCGAGTGCTTGATATGATCTTCTCAAGGATATATACGTCGGACCCGCCGACCAAGTTAGTATTTTGCCAAAAGTTTTCTGCTATATCGAGACCTAATATTTATTCATTGGAAGAACTCAGTAAGACTATTCCAAAAAAATCCTTACTATTTGCCACTACTTAGAAAGGAATAAACTCCTAACATATATATAGCCCGGACCGGCCAGCATACCTAACAAGCCCAAGACCAACCAAGTCATATCATAGCCAAAATGTTCGATGCATTGCGTACCTAGTATCGGCGCTATGATAAAAGCTACGGAAAACATCATGGATACCACACCCATATACTTACCTAAGGTCTCCGGCTTAGAAAGGCGAATAGCAGCACTCGTAATAAAAGGAAAACTGATAATTTCTCCGATACTTACTAGAATCATATACATGCTCAAGACGATGATGACAGGTAAGGGCAATAATAGACTGACCAATGCAAATCCTATCATTGAGGCTCCTGTGGCTAGGGCGGGAAAGGTTTTCCACCTGGTCTCTACGGTATGCACCAAGGGCATCTCCAAAACAAAAACCATAGCTCCATTGATCGCAAAAAAGTATCCGACAGCAGCCTCTGACCATCCAATGACTTCCTTGAGGTATAAAGGTAAGGTAAAGAGCAACTGAAAAAACGATATCAGCATAAGGATACTACAACATAGTAACATCATAAAAGCACCATCTTTCCAAATCAACGTACCGGCTATGTCTGTCTGCTCCTTGGACTTTTGGGCCATTGGCACAAAACGCTTTAGCAAAGACAACTGACGAGCCAAGAATATGATGCTAGCAGACAAGTGGTTCCATCAATGATAAATATCCATCTAAAATCAGACCAAGCTATCAACAAACCTCCGATAGCCGGCCCGATCGCAAAACCCAGATTAAATGCCATACGCATCAGCGAAATTCC
>JAJRUR010000024.1 GCA_024277695.1 Bacteroidota bacterium
GTATGCGCTTGAGCTGTTCCAGTGCAGAATCGGATATCTTTATAGGGGCGGAAATAGAAACTTTAGTACTCATAACTATATTGAATTTTGTTATTAACAAGTTAAAAATACGAAAAGTTGCTTAAATCAAAGTAAGCTTCTCAAAATTTTGTTCCTCGGAGCGATAAAAAGCAGAAAATCCAAGGTCAGCGCGTCGGACAAAAATCGGCATCTTTTGCAATTGCTTGTTTCTTCTCTATTTGACCAATAAGTCAGTGACTGTGAGAGCTTTGGTAGCTTAGTTGTTATTGTCTGTTTTCCTACTATTGTGTGATTTGGGTCAATAATCCGGACTCAAGGTATTACTTTTACAGGATGAATGTTGAGACTGCAAAATATTTTTTAGGACAGATCCAAAAGCTGCATGGACAAAAGTCCGGATCTAGCGGTGCGATTTTGACGCAGTTATTTATGGAGATCATAGAAGAGCTTTCTGCAGAAGAAGGATTTCAGTTCAATACCTTGTTTAGCAGAGTGGCATATTTGGGCAGTCGATACCAACTAAAAGGAGTATTGTTGTATCACTTACATGGTCTTCGAAAGAAGCTAGAAAGCGGAGAGCTGAGACAAGCAGCAGTGCATCCAGAGGATTTAGTGGTTCTTACAGAGTTGATTTTAGCTTGTACTGCTATTGATCTGCCGGAGGATTATTTTGATTATTCTCCTCTCACGATGCCGGTACGCAAGTCCTTTTCAGGTTTTTTGGCTCAAGCCAAAGTGTCTGTGCAGTCTATAGACCAAGAGGAGAAGACTGCGCGGGTCATTTGGGTTGATGCACCGGATGAGCTTAGGATTGTGCGTTTTGATTCGCCCGGTATCCATGATGAATTTTATAAAAACATATTGTCCTTTGCCCGATATGATTTGCTACCGGTTATGGCGATGCTGCATCAGATACGGATTGATCATCAGGAGGTATGGTATCCTGAGATGATAGTCCTAGAACCGGACTATCTGATTGGGGTGACAGCTATTGCAGAGTGTTTTCAGACCGAGGGTGTGATGATAGAAAAATACTTTATGTCCAAGCTTCTACCCAAGGTCAATTCCTTACCGATATTGATTGGTTTTATAGCTAATTTTTTTTTGGACGAATTGATCAAGGATCCGGATGTCCGTTTCAAAGAATTGTTTCCTAAGACTTTTTTGTTAAATCCCGTTTTGATGTCCGGCTTGTCCGATGCGGATCTACGGCAAGTAATGGCAGAAGCGCAGATGCATTTTGTCCATCTAAAACGCGTCATCACCGAAGATTTTGAGCGTGTGGGGATCGATCGAAGTCAGTGCCTGTTAGAGCCCAGCTATTATGCACCATCTTATGGTATTCAGGGGCGTTTGGATTTGTTGTTTGAGCGTTCAGATCGGACGGATATTGTAGAGTTGAAGAGTGGGAGGCCTTTCCGACCCAATGCGTATGGCTTGAGCCAAAATCATTATGTCCAGACATTGCTTTATGATATTATCATCAAGAATATTAAAAATCATAAAATAAAACCGAGATGTTATATCCTCTATTCCAAGTTGTCAGATAATGCCCTTCGTCCTGCACATTTTATCAAGTCGATCCTTCAAGAGGCAATGGTTGTTCGCAATTTGATCATTTTGCTGGAGCGATTGCTGGTGCAGGGCAAAGCAGAACTTTTATTCCATCGGATATCTATCGGGCGTTTTCCTCATATCAAAGGCTATCTGGCGGACAATATTGCGCAGATTGAGCATGTATATCAATCCATTCCGGAACTAGAAAGGGCGTATCTCGCAGCTTTTGTTTCTTTTGTGAGTAGAGAGCACCGCATGGCCAAATTGGGGAGCGATTTGAGAGACATCAATGGACTGAGTGGATTGTGGCAAGATTCTTTGGCTGTCAAGAAGGAGCGTTTTGCGATATTGAATCAATTGAAATATGTGGGATTAGATCAAGATGGAATTTTGAGTTTGGCACGTACTGAACACACAGTAGAGCTTTCAAAATTTAGAAAGGGCGATATCGTTGTACTCTATGCTGTGGACGATGGGCGAGAGGATGTCCTAGAGTCCCATGTGATGAAGGGGACACTCATCGAGATGAAGGGACAGATCGTCAGATTGCGTATGCGATCCATACCGATGAATCCCGATCAGTTGGCTGCTGTGCAGTATTGGAATGTTGAGCACGATCTGATTGATAGTCAGTTTGCACAATTGACGCGTTCGGTTTTTGCTTTTGTGCGTTCGGTTTCTGAGAGGAGAAGACTGATTTTGGGCTTAGAGCCTCCCGGCCGTTCTGAGCTGAGGGAGGTGCTGGATAGGTCGCGATATGCATCGCTTTCTGAAGAACAATTTGACATACTCCAACAGATGATCGTTTCTAAAGATTATTTTCTTTTGTGGGGTCCGCCGGGTACGGGCAAGACGAGTATTATGTTGCGAAATTATGTAGAGTATCACTTGCGAGAAACGGAGGACCAAATATTAGTATTGGCATATACTAATAGGGCAGTGGACGAAATCTGCCAAAGCCTGAGTGGGATAGACGGGATAGATTTTATCCGCGTAGGTTCGCGTTATGCCTGCGCAGAAGATTGGCAGCCCCACTTACTCAATAAAAGGATAGAGCAGCACAGCACCCGCAAAGAGATCATCGATACCATCTCCGGTGTGCGTGTTTTTGTGAGTACAGTATCGTCCATATCCGGCAAGCCCGAACTACTGGATCTCAAGAAGTTTGATCGAGTGGTCGTAGATGAGGCCAGCCAAATACTCGAACTTCAGCTCGTGGGTCTATTGGTAGGATTTGATCATTTTGTCCTCATCGGAGACCACAGACAACTACCTGCAGTTACCCTTCAGCCTACCGATAGGGTACGGACAGACCAAAAACTCCTTCTGGATATTGGCTTGGAGCGATTGGATGTCTCCTTATTTGAGAGGCTCTACAAGCGAGCTCAAGCTCAATCATGGACTCATGCCTATGCCATGCTGTCTCAGCAAGGTCGTATGCACCGAGATGTGATGATGTTTTCGGGTACACACTTTTACGGTGGTCAGTTGCGATTGTTGGATCATTTGGAAGATGTGCATCAAAGATTGTGTGCACCGTGGAATTGGAGTTCTCCCGAGTATGAACTGAGTTATCCGGATATATTGTCCAAAAGAATGCTCTTTATCCACGCTCCTCTAGATATGGCATCGGAGCATCTGAAAGTCAATCATTTCGAGGCCAAAATTGTGGCTCGTGTCATCGCAGACTTACAAAGAGTGGTGTGTACCAAGCGAGACTATCGCATCGGTGTCATTACGCCCTACCGAGCCCAGATCGCTACCATAAAGCGTGTTTTGGAGAGTGAGCAGGATATCCATACGGAAGATTTGACTATCGATACAGTTGAACGGTATCAGGGAGGAGCGCGTGATATTATCATCATTTCCTTGTGTATAAATCATCCGCGACAACTCAAACTGCTTAGCTCATCTACGATCGACGGAGTTGATCGCAAGCTCAATGTTGCATTGACTCGAGGACGGGAGCAAGTCATTATGATCGGTAACAAAGATATGCTTTATGGTTCGGAGCCATATCGAAAATTTGTCGAATCTTATTTGGTCAGCTCTTGAACCCATCGGTAATAATTTTTGGAGAAGTTCAAGTAAAAAAGAAAAAGTTTATACTCCGGATCTTGATGGCAGTTTGGTATCTACAGCTGATAGCGGTCATTGCCTTGATATATTGCATAATTAATTGTCGTTGAATTATGCTAAAAATATAAAACTGCAAATTTTACAAATATACTAAAAGGTAAAATAGCAAAGAGTCTTATTTTAGGTGGCTTTCTATTTCTTATTTTCTTGTAGCAAATTTGTCATTCTGTTTTGTTTCTTCTGTTTGTGCCTAACGAGAGCTACCCACCTACCCGCTATCTTCCTGCATCCCAAGCTCCACAGTAGCCCCTGTGTGCATAGACAAAAGTAGCATTTTGAATATCGGAAATGTGGATACCCTATAGTGCTTCAGAACAGCAAAATGACGGAAAATGTGTAAAAAAAGGCTGCTTAAGCGCCTTATTCGCTCATTATGGCCAACTATCGACATAGTGTGCCTTAGATTGTAGATGATCTTGTATGCCCATAGCTAATCTCAGCTACCAGTGACCTACTAAAATCCACAATCACTAAAACAGCCATTGCAAGAGTACGAAATCACTTGTTTATGTGGTTTTTTACTGCATCGGTACATAATCCGCAGTGTAGAGCCCTCTATGAAAGAATAGTCCACAAAGGAAAATCCGAAAAACTTGCTCTCCTTGTTGTGTGTAACAAGTTGATCCAACAAAGTTTTGCTATCGCTAAGTAGGGCATTTCTTATGGTTTTTTCCTTTGTTTTTAGCTCAGTACCTGGTTGTCATTTCGTTTTTTATTACTTTGTCTTCGAGTATCTTTTCACAAGGGCGGTTTCAAATGTGTTTTCTGTTGTGATACTCATCATTAAAACAGTTTTATATATTCTTCAAAAACAAACAATTTGCCGCGTTTTGCTCCGGTAAACTCTTTTATAATATTAAGTTTTTCCAAAGTGTATATTA
>JAJRUR010000326.1 GCA_024277695.1 Bacteroidota bacterium
ATATAAGCATCAAGCACATTAAAGAGTTCCAATCTTTTTAGCTTTGGGAAGGTGAGCAATATCTTCCAAGTGTTGGAGTATATAACTGTCCTTGACAGTAGTAAATCCAGCAACTATATAATCAAGCGATATTTCAATGGCAGCCGTCTTACACTACTACGGCTTGAAAACCGTCAAACAAAGCCGCCTGAACTGTACACTCAAAAGCTCCACCACAGCCCTATAAAAAAGTTACCTACACATCCCTATCCGATATCATACGGTCCAAGTCTTCAGTATATGTCGTCATGAATTTATCTGGTAACCTCTGGATGCTCTATCTGGCTGTTTTCTGTCGGAGGTATTTTATTCTTACGAAGTAGTGGTAACTTTACTTCAAATCGATCGTCCCAATCATTGATGTACACCGTCTTCTTTGAGAGTAGCTCATAGCGTTTCTTGATGTTATTTATACCATGTTTTGTAGATAGTACATTAGTAATTTTTAGCTTTTTGTCATTGGATATTATTATGCTTTTACCGTCAAAATATATATCTATATTGATGATGTTTTTCTTGCTCAGTTCATTATGTTTTACTACATTTTCTATAAGTAACTGGATCGCCAGGGGAGGGATATAAGTATCCAATTGTCTGTTTTGGATTGTGAGTCTTATGCTGTTGCCAAAACGTACGTTCAGTATATCACAATAGGCTTCTACGAGTTCTATTTCTCTTGAAAATTTGATGAGTTCTTCTTTGCTGTTGACGAGCAGTAATCTGTAAAACTCTGTCAGTTTTTCTGTAAAATATATCGCTTTTTGCTGGTCATCTTCTATAAGTGCTATCAGCGTATTAAAAGAATTGAAAAGAAAATGGGGGTTTAGCTGATTTTTTAAATTGATGAGTTGAGATTCGACATGCTTTTTTGAAATTTCACTCTCTAGGAGTTTTTGCATTTTTTGATTCTGAAAATGGTATTTTAGCCCGCCAACTGCGAGCAGGATCAATATAGTGATTATGAAAATCGTACTTGCCATGATCTATTAGTACATAATTATTCAGTGTTCATATCCTAACTTAAGACCATGCACATCCTTCATCAGAAGCTGTACCTTGGTGATGGTAGCTCTAGACTGTCACACACAACTACATATCGCACAGGATCTGAGACAAATATAGACATTTTGTATCCAAATCTTGTTGGGTTTTTATGCCAAATAATTTTGTACTACATCATAGTGTGTACAGAAGTGCTTGTTTATCAGTAGTTGCCTTACCTGTCCAGCCATTGCTTAAAATCTGGTGTTTTGTGGGTGCTGATGATTACATCTTCGTCGAATGCTGGAGAGAGTTCTAATCTAAGTCTGGACTTAAAGTGTGTTCTGATTTTGGATATTGCATCTATTTGGATAATAAACTGACGGTTGATTCGGAAAAATAATTTGGGATCGAGCAGATTTTCTAAGTCCTTCAATTTGTAGTCTGATGGTGTACGTGTCCCATCTCTTGCTACAAAATAACACAATTTATTTTCAGAATACACATAGGCTATGTCTTCAGTTTTGACATTCTTAAGCTGTGTCCCGAACCGGATGAGAAACCTCGACTTATACAATGATTGTTTTTTGTCTATGTTCAGAGCTTGATCTGCTGATATGGTCCGTGCCTTGCTAACTGCTTCTCTAAGTTCGTCTTTTTTTATCGGTTTGAGCAGATAGTCCAAAGCATTCTTGCGAAAAGCCAATACAGCGTACTCATCATGAGCCGTCGTAAATATCACTTTAGGCTTTACTTCGATGATCTCAAATAGTTCCATACTGTTTCCGTCCACTACCTGAATATCGACAAATAGTACTTCAGGATCGCGTTCTGTCGAAAGCAAATACTGGGCAGTGTCTTGTATCGATTCAAATATTTCCACCACTTGGATGCCCATATCAAGATCTTCCAACATACGTTTTAACCGCTTGGCAGCTATCTGCTCATCTTCTAGTATGATGACTTCCATATATACAAATATAAAATATTATTTGACTGTTACAATGATATAGCAAAAATAGTTGCTTGGTTAAGGATTTTATAGTGTATTGTTCTTTTGATTAATAATTCTAAATATGCCGTTTCAGAGGTCTAAATTACCATTTCGGTATTATGTATATAATAGTTGAGTAATTCTTCTTAAGTTTGCACCCTATTAAGCAGGTGTTTTTATATGTCCAAACTCGTTCACCGTATCTATATCGGTACTTTTGTACTAATCGTACTATACGCTATGCTTTATTTGAGCTATAGGGGCTATGACTACTACCAAACGGCACTCGAAGAGCGCTATTTTCACCTGGATCATGATTGGCTAAAAGCTAGTGGACCCTTTGGACACGGCTTGGGCATCATTGGGACATTGATGATTGTAATTGGTGTAGCTATGTATATGATCAGGAAGCGGGTAAAAAAATTTCACAAACTTGGTGTACTCAAGCACTGGCTCGAATTTCATATTTTTCTGTGCTCACTCGGGCCTGTGTTGGTGCTTTTTCATACTTCATTTAAGTTTGGAGGTGTAGTATCCGTGAGTTTCTGGAGTATGGTAGCTGTTGTAGCCAGTGGTGTATTAGGTAGATTTATTTATTTGCAGATTCCACATACGATACAAGGAAGGGCTTTGAGCTTGGATGAGGTCAAGGAAATGGCGAGTACATACACGAGCGAACTGTCCGCACTCAATGCGCAGGAGGCTTTGGAGATCAACAAATTGTTAACTCCTCTGGATAATCCTCCCGAAAATATAAGCTTTCTAGATTTGTATGTTTTACAACGACGTACATTGAAGTCTATCAAACTACAGCTTGCAAGCTATAATTTGTCCAAAACTTCAAGAAAAAGAGTATGGATGATGTATAAAAATCAAGTAAACCTCAAAAGAAAAATTGCACGCCTCGAATGGATGAAAAAATTATTTGCTTACTGGCATGTGGCTCACTTACCTTTCGCCATTATTATGTTAGTGATCATGGTCATCCATGTGTTGGTTACGATAGCATTTGGTTATAGATGGATATTTTAAGCTATGGAGTTAATCTTAGAACAATTTTTGGTATATTTAATTGTTGCGCTATTTGTCGGTCTGATTTTATGGTGGTATCTGAGGAGTCAAAAACTCAAGACAAAACGTGTAGATGTAAAAATACAGATGGCCAAAGAAGCGGGCTTGCACGAGCCGCTCTCTTTGCATCCTGTGATCAATCCGGATATGTGTATTGGCTCAGGTGCTTGTGTCGTAGCTTGTCCGGAAAAAGATATTTTAGGTATGCGTGGGGGAAAAGCAACCCTCATCAATGCATCGAGGTGTATCGGGCACGGCGCATGTTTTCACGCTTGCCCCGTTGAAGCAATAACACTACAAATCGGTACCGCAAAACGGGGAGTAGATCTACCTCATGTCAATCATGATTTTGAAACCAATGTGCCGGGCATGTATATTGCAGGAGAATTGGGTGGTATGGGTCTGATCAAAAATAGTGTAGAACAAGGTAAGCAGGCAGTCGAAAATATGATCAGATCCGGAATCGAACCGGCCCAAGACGATCAGATGGATATCATCATCATCGGTGCCGGACCTGCCGGTATTGCAGCATCTTTGGAATCTAAAAAAAATGGACTCTCTAGTATCATCCTTGAGCAATTTACTTTGGGAGGTACCGTCTATAATTTCCCACGAGCTAAGATTGTTATGACTTCTCCAATGGTCTTACCCCTTTATGGAAAAATCAACAAGTACGAAATGACTAAAGAAGAGCTTCTGAGTCTGTGGCAAAAAGTTATTTCTCAGAATGATATACGCATCAAAGAAAATACCAAGGTGGAGGCAATACACTGTTCGGACGAGGGCTTTTTAGTCGATACAAAAGCCGGAATCACCTACAAAGCTCGGCGAGTTCTGCTCGCAATAGGTCGTAGAGGGACTCCCCGTAAACTCAATGTGCCCGGCGAAAATCTCGGAAAGGTGGCTTATCGCATGCTAGAACCCGAACGCTTAAAAAATAAAAAAATACTCGTCGTCGGTGGGGGAGATTCAGCAATTGAAGCTGCTTTGGCTATCAAAGATCATAATGAAGTCCACCTGTCTTATCGCAAAGATAAATTTAACAGAATCAAACCCAAAAACGCAGACAAAATAAAGGAGGCCATCGATGATGGCAAAATCACAATACTCTACAATACCAATGTCACACAAATAGAACCCGAGCGTGTTGTGATTGCTCAAAAAGATCAAGAAAATGACATCGTACTACCAAATGATTTGGTCTATATCTTTGCCGGAGGCGAGTTGCCCACGGATTTTCTAAAAAAAGCCGGAATTAAGATCACCAAGCGATTTGGCTACACGATGATGAAACATTAATGCAGTTTAGAGCGTTGCGCTAGATATGAGTATGCTTAAGTATTTTGTTGGTTTTATATTATTCCTGAATTCAGGACTACTCTACACCCAGATATCTCCGGGACCCCTCGTCGAATATCACAAAGAACTCGAAGGACTTTTTAACTGTACCGAGTGCCATACATTGGGACAGAAAATTTCAGATGAAAAATGTCTAGACTGTCACGAACTACTCCGAAGTCGAATCGATGCAGGAAAAGGATATCACGTGTCGGACGTCGTCACCTCAATAAATTGTTTTGAATGTCATAGCGATCATCACGGTCGCAAATTTGATATCATACGCTTTGACGAAAGCGAATTTGATCACGATCTGACAGGCTACGAATTGTTGGGAGCTCACCAAGACCCTAAGTGTGCAGATTGTCATAAAGATGCACATATTTCAAAAAAAGAAATACGCGACAAAGTATATACTTATTTAGGGCTATCTACCGAATGCCTTAGCTGCCATGATGACTATCATCGCTCTGAATTAGGTACTTCTTGTATTGATTGTCATGACTTCGAAGCCTTTGTGCCCGCACCAAAATTTGATCATAATGATACCGATTTTAGATTGATAGGAGCGCACAAAGAATTGGATTGCGTCTCCTGCCATGCTATCGAGGGAAGCGGTGAGGATAGATTTCAACAATTTACCGGCCTTGCTTTTGATAACTGCACCTCCTGCCATGAGGATGTACATCAAGGTAAATTTGGCAATAAATGTACAGACTGTCACAACCAAAATTCTTTTTCAGAAATAAGTGGTCGAAAGAATTTTGATCATAGTACGACCAATTTTCCGCTATTAGGACAACACCGCTTTTTGGATTGCTTTGAGTGCCATGATCGGCAAAATTCTGCAAGCACCATGTTCGAAGACTTCCAGCACCAAAACTTCAACCACTGCACAACTTGTCACGAAGATGTGCACAACAACAAATTCGGCCAAGACTGTAGGAAGTGCCACTCAGAAGAGTCCTTCAAACAACTCAACGACCCCGATGCCTTTGACCATTCGCTTACAGACTATCCCTTAATAGGGATGCACATAGAGGTAGATTGTGCCGCTTGTCACATATCTGAAGATATGACAGATCCCCTTGAACACGAAGAGTGCAAGTCCTGTCACGATGACTATCATCAGGGAGATTTTGTTGATACCAATGGCCAAAGCCCGGATTGTGCCTCATGTCATCAGGTAGAGGAGGGTTTTGAAAATACACATTTTGATATCGATGATCACAAGAATACAGACTTTCCCCTCACCGGTGCACATATAGCTACTCCTTGTTTCGTTTGTCATCTCCAATCTGAGGATCGTTGGGAGTTTCGCAATATCGGTAAACTATGCGTGGACTGTCATGATGATATTCACTACCAATATATAGATAGTGCATATTATCCGAAGCAAGATTGCCAAGCTTGTCATAGCACAGAAGCCTGGGCAGACATCGATTTTGACCACAGTCGGACTGATTTTGAGCTAGAAGGAGCCCATGCGCGTTCGGATTGTAGAGCATGCCATATGGATGGGGAAGACCAAAATCAGCTAAACCAAGAGTTTAAAGGACTTGATGCGGATTGTCTCCATTGTCATGAAAATGTCCACTACGGCCAGTTTGACCATCTCGGTGAGAAAAATTGCAACAATTGTCATGGATTTGAAGATTGGACAGCATCGCGATTTGATCATGACAATACAAAATTTAGACTCGAAGGAGCACATCAAGATCTCGAGTGCGCCGCATGTCATAAAACGATCATAAGAGATAGTACAGAGCTCATACTGTATAAAATAGAAAAATTTGAATGCGTGGATTGCCACGGTAGTTGATTTGCTCGCTACTTAATCTCGTATGAAAATCAATTCGCCTTTTGGGGTAAACTTAACCATCGTCGACGGAACAGAATCCGCGTGCATCTGAGTACATTCCAAAACATAGTCAACTTTTTCTTTGAGCTTGAGCGAAATATCCTCAAAACTACTTGGAAAAGCCTTGCCGCTAAAATTTGCTGAAGTGGAAACAAGCGGCGCACCCAATGTATTGATAAGTAGTTGATTACTGCGATTGTGCGTGATCCTTATCGCAATAGACTGATCTTTGCCATGAAGGATCTGTGGTAGATCCACAGGACCCGGATAGACTACTGTCAGAGGTCTTTTGTGCAAACTCAATAATGTCTCTATACGAGGATGTAAGGGACCCACATAGGATTGTAACATCTCCATAGAACTGACCAAGCATACAAAAGGCTTGTCCAATGCACGCTTTTTGATTTGGTACACTTTGCGAATAGCTTCTTCATTGCGCGCATCACACCCCAAACCCCATATTGTATCCGTCTTGTACAGTATCACACCTCCCAAATCCATTATCTCGAGCGCTTTGCTTAAGTTTTCTTGATCTGTTGTACTCATAACCATATTTAATATATTACTTTTGTCTGTTAAGCAACAATATTTGTCCCAATTCAGTTCTATATTATGATTCTAAAAAGTGATTCTATGCCCTACAGTCCTCATACTTATACCTATTATTTTTTCAAAATAAGCCTCATCGTTTTATTCAGTATAGTATGGAATAGTAAAAACTATGCCAATCATATCATCGGAGGAGTCATGACCTATGAATGTATTGGGAATAATGACTATAGAATCACGATGAAAATGTACCGCGACTGCTATTGTTTTAGAAATCCCAGCCCATGTGCCAGATTTGATGATCCTGCCATCATAGGTATCTACAACTGTGGCAATATGGTCAATTGTATCAATCTCAGTCAAGGAAATACTATACCGGGAGGTCAACTCAATATTAGTCTGCGTGATACCCTGCGCGTTGATTCGCCTACTTTTGACTGCCTCATACCCCCCGATGTCTGTGTTTCAGAAGCAACATATGTTTTTGACCTGAGTGACTTCGGTATCACACTAGAACCCAATGGCGAGCCCTATGTCATTACTTTTCAACGGTGCTGTCGCAATCAAGGTATCAATAATTTGGTCCAACCATCCGATGCACAAGGGGTTACATTTTCGACTACAATTACTCCCGAGGCTTTGAGCCAATGCAATGATCAACCTACTTTTAATACTTTTCCTCCAATCATCATTTGCAATAATTTCGAATTTGAGTATGACCATAGCGCATCGGATCCCAATGGCGATTCCTTGGTGTATTATTTTTGCGCACCCTATGACGGTGGGGGACAGATTCTTTCTACACCGGATATCACTACTTGCGAAGGAGCTATCCCTACTCCCGGATGCCCGCCACCGTACCAAGACGTACAGTTTCAAGCTCCTTACACCGGAGCCAACCCGCTGCCCGGAAATTTTACCATCGATGCTCAAACCGGACTGCTGAGAGGTACTCCGACTATGGCCGGTCGTTTCGTGGTCGGAGTCTGCGTGGACGAATATAGAAATGGTACCATACTCACTACTACGCGAAGAGATTTCCAATTCAATATCGAAAATTGTGATCCCGAGGTCGATTCTAGAATCGAAAGCGACTCCGTGATCGCAGGAATTGAGTTCGTGCTGACAAGCTGTGGCGAATTTGAAGTCCAGTTCATCAATCGAAGCGAAAACCGTGATTATATCGATGATTGGTTTTGGAGATTTGACATTGATGGAGAAACTCTGGAGTTAAGCTCTTGGGATGCAACCGTACTATTTCCGGATACCGGTCTATACACGGGAATATTAGTCCTCAATCCGTCTTCGGAAGTATGCAGCGATACAGCTTTTATTACCGTAAATCTCAACCCCAAACTCGAAGCCCTTTTTGATGTCAAGTTTGATAATTGTCTGGCATTTCCTATACAATTGACCAATAACTCATTTGCTGATGGAGGGAGTATCACTTCGTATCTATGGGATTTTGGGGATGGAACGAGCTCTACTGAGCTGGAGCCTACGCATATCTATGAACAACCCGGCAGATACACGATACGTCTGACTATTGGAGATGGGCGTGGTTGTGTCACTTCGGCAGAACATGTCATCGAATACTTTCCGGTACCCTTGAGCCTCATCGTCGATCCAATACCTTCCGGCGAATGTTCACCCGTATCCGTTTGGTTTAGAAACCTATCCAGACCGATAGACAGTACTTACGAGATTCTTTGGGACTTCGGTGACGGAACAACCTCAACCGAGATTAGTCCGGTACACGTATATGCATCTGAGGGCAACTATGATGTCGCACTCACTGTGCGCAGTTCTGAAAATTGTGTGGTCGAACAAGAGTTTCTAAACTTTGCTTTTGTCAAACCATCACCCGAGGCAGGATTTGACTATCTACCCAAAAACCCTACACTTTCCAATCCGATGGTGCAGTTTACAGACCAATCTGTCCAAGCCTCTTCTTGGGCATGGATCTTTGATATCGAAGGTGCATCTACTGACCAAAATCCTACCCACATATTTCAAGATACCGGGAGCTACAATGTAATGCAGTTTGTGACACATGAAAACGGTTGTCGAGACACTGCTATTGCTACCATCGTCATTAGACCTGATCTGAAGTATTTCCTCCCTAATGCCTTTACCCCCAATGGAGATGGACTTAATGATGTCTATGTGGGTAAAGGTAATCTGTTCGGCGCGCGTAATTTTAATTTTACTATATGGAATCGGTATGGAGACAAGATCTTTGAAACTACGGATCCCGCACAAGGATGGAATGGTAGAGTCGGTAATGTCGGAGATTTGGTCCAGCCGGGAGTCTATTTGTGCTATGTCAGCTATTTCGATGATTTAGGCAATAAAATCGAACTCAAGAGTTTTGCTACTTTGATACAGTAGTAGAGGCGCCGCCTACAGGCGAATAGATAGCTAGGATAAAAATACTTTTTTTGCAATATACATATACTATATCCGGATATATACTTATCTTTGCCACCCAAAATAGAAAAAAGATATGGACCCAATCAAATTTGTAGAAGAACAAACACTCATAAAGCCGGACTTTCCGGATTTTAGACCGGGTGATCACATAGCAGTGACCTATAGAATCATCGAAGGAGACAAAGAGCGCAGTCAGGTGTTTAAAGGGGATGTTATCCAGATTAATGGTTCAGGAGGGACCAAGACATTTACCATCAGAAAAATGTCCAATGGCGTTGGGGTAGAGCGTATTTTCCCTTTCTCTTCTCCTATTCTTTCTGATATCAAAGTCTTAAAACGTGGAAAAGTTCGTAGGGCAAAATTGTTTTATTTGAGAGACTTGGTAGGTAAAAAAGCCCGTATAAAGGAGAGAAGACGTTAGTCTAGAAGAGTACTTTTGCCTAAGTACAATCCCGTACGCTAAGTATGATATAAAAAAAAGCTCGATGAAATCTCATCGAGCTTTTTTTTATTGCCACATGTTTACAAGTTATTTAAGCCTCATCTTCTACCTCTTCAAATTCGACATCTGTAACATCATCATCCGATGTGCTATCCGATGTGGCATCGCCTTCAGCAGTTGCTGAACCGTTCGTTCCGGCACCGGCTTCTTGCTGTGCTTGGTAGATGTCTTGGCTGGCTGCTTGCCATGCGGCATTGAGTGCTTCCATGGATGCGTCGATTTGGTCTAGATCTTCTGCCTTGTGTGCTTCTTTTAATTTGTTCAAAGCATCCTCGATAGTAGATTTTTTGTCTCCTGGTATCTTGTCACCGTAGTCCTTCATTTGATTTTCTGTCTGAAAAATCAAAGCGTCTGCAGTATTGAGCTTATCAATCCGCTCACGAGCTTGTTTATCTGCTTCTGCATTGGTCGCCGCTTCATTTTTCATACGTTCGATTTCTTCTTTGGACAGACCGGTAGAGGCCTCTATACGGATTTTTTGTTCTTTGCCCGTTCCCTTGTCTTTTGCAGAAACATTCAAGATACCATTGGCATCCATGTCAAAAGATACTTCTATTTGCGGTACTCCTCGTGGGGCAGGTGGTATCCCATCCAAGATAAATTTTCCTACCGTACGGTTATCTTTGGCCAAAGCCCTCTCTCCTTGCAAAATATGGATTTGGACTGAAGGCTGATTATCTGCAGCAGTGGAGTATATTTTTGTTTTTTTGATTGGAATCGTCGAATTAGCTTCTATGACTGTATCCATAACTCCTCCCATCGTTTCGATACCCATCGACAGCGGCGTGACATCTAATAGTAGAACATCTTGGACATCTCCGCTGAGTACTCCTCCTTGGATAGCTGCTCCTACAGCCACTACTTCATCAGGATTAACACTTTTATTGGGCTTTTTGCCAAAAAACTCTTCGACGACTTGCTGGATCTTTGGTATTCTGGTAGAACCACCTACTAATATGATTTCGTCGATATCAGTTTTTGATAGACCGGCATCTTTGAGCGCTTCTTTGCAAGGAGCCAATGTCCGCTTGATCAGTGTATCAGCCAATTGCTCAAACTTGGCTCGAGATAGTTTTAAGACCAAATGCTTCGGTACACCATCTACTGCAGTGATGTACGGCAGATTGATCTCGGTTTCGGTAGCAGATGATAGTTCGATCTTTGCCTTCTCCGCACCGTCTTTGAGACGCTGGAGTGCCAAAGGATCTTTTCTCAAATCGATGTTTTCTTGTTTTTTGAACTCCTCGGCAAGCCAATTGATGATTACACGGTCAAAATCATCTCCTCCTAAATGCGTATCACCATTGGTAGATTTTACTTCGAAGACCCCATCACCCAATTCTAGGATGGAGATATCAAATGTTCCACCTCCAAGGTCAAATACTGCAATCGTCGAGTCTTGTTTTTTGTCCAATCCGTACGCAAGTGCAGCTGCAGTAGGTTCATTGATGATACGCTTCACCGTCAAACCGGCAATCTCTCCTGCCTCTTTGGTGGCTTGACGCTGTGAATCATTAAAATATGCAGGGACTGTAATCACTGCTTCGGTGACTTCTGTGCCCAAAAAGTCTTCAGCGGTTTTTTTCATCTTCTGAAGTACCATAGCCGATATTTCTTGCGGCGTATATTTGCGCCCGTTTATATCTACTCGTACAGAATCATTTTCTCCCTGGACGGCTTTGTAAGAAAGGAGCTCTGTTTCCTTTTTGATTTCGCTATAGCGAGCACCCATAAATCGCTTGATCGATGAAATGGTGTTTTGTGGATTGGTGATTGCTTGACGCTTGGCAGGATCACCGATCTTACGCTCTCCGTTATCTATAAATGCAACAACGGATGGAGTAGTGCGCTTACCCTCTTCGTTTGGGATGACTACAGGTTCATTCCCCTCCATTACTGCAACACAGGAGTTGGTCGTTCCTAAATCTATTCCTATTATTTTGCTCATATTTTTTGTTTTTATTTGTTCGCAAATTTTGATATTTATCTAGTATCAACTGTTGTGCCAGCGGTCAATTCTGGCTATTTTGGCATATATGCTATGACAAGAATTGTGATCAATGGATGGTCGAGTGACAAAAAGGCAGAATCCTTGGATTTTGAGATACAAACTGTCGCATGAGATGCCTTTATATCATGTTTTACGGCTATTTTTGGTAGATTCTAAAGTTTTAATTTAATTTTTGTACATTTTTGCATTATGTCCGGTATTCGATATAAGATAAGTACAGCACTTATAGTATTTTTTTCTTGTGGGTCAAGCTGTTCTGCGCAGCATGCGGAGGTGTTTTTTGAGCAGCTTTCTGCATTCTTTGAGGAGTATGTATCCGATGGGCATGTGCCTTATCAAGAAGTGCAGGAACTTGATGATGCCCTAGATGGTCTTATGGAGCTCATGGCAAAGGTTTCGCCACGAGCCAGAGATCGAAAAGCTTTTTATATCAATGCCTATAACTTATGCGTTATTTATACATTGGCAAAAGCCTATCCGGTAGCTTCGGTCAAAGAGATAAACGGTTTTTTTAATGTAGCACGCTACAAAATAGCCGGTGAGATGTTAAGTCTAGACCAAATCGAGCAGGAAAAATTGCTCGATGTGTATGCTGACCCAAGAATCCATTTGGTACTGAGTTGTGGCGCAAAGGGTTGTCCGCCACTTGCCTCTTTTGGCTACATGCCAAAGGCTCTTGATGCCCAATTGGATGATCGCTGTCGAGAACTCTTCCTTGATGACCATCTCGTGTACACCAAAGATGGAAAATATTATTTTTTAAAAATATTTGAATGGTACGAGGCGGATTTCGGAGGGAGATCCGGTGTCATCGAGTTTATCAATAGCTATAGAAAGGACAATATCCCTACTGATATCAAAGTCATATATATGGACTATTCTTGGTCACTCAATGATTATGATCCGGATCTGCCTACGGTGCAGCAGATAGTTTCCGGTGATCAGGGTACTAATGCGACGCGGTATATTTTGGCTGCCACACTTCCGAGAGGTGCCGTAGAACTCAAGGTGTTTAATAACTTGTATAGACAGACAGCACCAGGAGAGCAAGCTGATTTTTTTACGAACAGTATCACCTTATTGTATGGTATGACGGACCGATTCAATCTCGGAGTCGCATCCCGATACCGTAGAGTGATGGTAGGTGCACCAAACGACATTGGATTTTTGGATGTTTTTAGACCGAGCTTGGCAGGCGAAACGGCAAGATTCAGACACCGCTTAACGGCTATCGGGCCTAGTATGCGTTGGTCTCCGACCTCAAGTGGCAGTTCTTCTATACAAGCGAGTTTGTTTTTTGGAGTAGGTAAAGGTCTCAAGGGTACTGATCGCTTTCCTTTTATCGATAATCAAGGTGCCGAAATCTGGATCCAATGGTGGAACGATCGTAATATCGGTCGCCGCTTTTCTTTGTTTACGGATGTCTCATTGCGCTTGGAAGACATAGGTTTTGATCGGAACCGTTTTGCCAATGCGCTTTCTTTGCCACTCATCTCCGTATTTAGCTATTATCCGGAGCCCAATACCACCTTATATGCTTTGGGTGGATTTGCTCCTTTTATCGGGAGTCCATTTCAGTATTTTTATCAGTGGGGAGTCGGGACGAAGTATAGAGTGAGTCGATCGATAGAGTTAGAACTTCTTTGGACTATATTTGATAATCGGTTTTTGGCTAGCGTAGGTGGTAGTGCTTCGACATATAACATAGGCTTTAGGTATTCGTCTTGGTAAGTGCCTTTTTGTAAGCTTCTAGCTCCGGCATATTGTGTATCCTTGCTTGTGGCTGATTGGTTCGATACTTGTCCGATGGGTTTGTTCCTTTTGCTATAAGATAAAAATATGATATGCTGATGTGCTGCAACAATAATTTTTCTATTATTTGGCACAAAGAGTGGATATTTTATAAGTTCATAGTAAGTTTGTTGCCTTATAATTAAGTCAACCAAATGAACAAAGTGTTAATCATAGGTGCAGGGCGTTCTTCCGGCTCCCTCATCAATTATCTTCTCTCCAAAGCCAAAGAATATAATTGGAC
>JAJRUR010000327.1 GCA_024277695.1 Bacteroidota bacterium
CGACATATAACATAGGCTTTAGGTATTCGTCTTGGTAAGTGCCTTTTTGTAAGCTTCTAGCTCCGGCATATTGTGTATCCTTGCTTGTGGCTGATTGGTTCGATACTTGTGCGATGGGTTTGTTCCTTTTGCTATAAGATAAAAATATGATATGCTGATGTGCTGCAACAATAATTTTCTATTATTTGGCACAAAGAGTGGATATTTTATAAGTTCATAGTAAGTTTGTCGCCTTATAATTAAGTCAACCAAATGAACAAAGTGTTAATCATAGGTGCAGGGCGTTCTTCCGGCTCCCTCATCAATTATCTTCTCTCCAAAGCCAAAGAATATAATTGGACGATTTCGATCGCCGATATGGATTTTAAAGCGGTCAAGCGCAAAATCAACAAACATCCCAATGGCCGTGCCTTTAAGTTGGATGTGTACGATGATGAGCGAAGGCAGTCACTTATCGAGGCAAGTGATTTGGTCATCTCGATGATGCCGGCTTTTCTTCACTCCAAAATTGCCAGAGACTGCCTGCGCTTCAATAAGCATCTCATTACGGCCTCTTATGTATCCAAAGAAATGTCCAAGCTGGCCAAGGAGGCACACAAAAAAGGCTTGATCTTTATGGGCGAAATGGGATTGGATCCGGGTATTGACCACATGTCTGCTATGAAGCGTATCCACGAGATACAAAGAACAGGTGGAGAGATTTTGGAGTTTCATTCTTATACCGGCGGATTGATAGCACCGGAAAGTTTGGACAATCCTTGGAAGTACAAATTTACTTGGAATCCACGTAATGTAGTACTTGCAGGTCAGGGGACTGCTCAATATATTGAAAACGGTAATTACAAATATATACCCTACTCAAGACTTTTTGAAAGCTACAAAACGGTAGAAATCCAAGATTGGGGACCTATGGAAATGTATGCCAATCGCGATTCGCTATTGTACCGATCAGCCTATAACCTTCGCGATATCCCGACACTCGTACGCGGGACCCTTCGGTATCCGGGATTTTGTGATGCATGGGATGCATTGGTTCAGATAGGTCTGACAGACGATTCGTACCCCATAACCAATTCGGACGAGTTGACCTACCGTCAGTTTATCGATGCCTATACCGAAGATGGATCAGGATCAGAAGTGGAGGACAGAGTAGCCGTACTATTGGGCATCAAACTCAATAGTGCAGTGATGGACAAACTCCGATGGATGGGTCTTTTTGAAAAGAAAAAAATCAAAGTATCCAAAGCTTCTCCTGCTGAAATAGTTGAGAACCTTCTTCTCGATAAATGGAGGCTCAAAAAAAAGGACAAAGATCTGATCTTAATGCAGCACGAATTTGTGTATAAAATCGGTCGGAAGAAATATAAAGACATATCGACGATGATTCTTATCGGCAAGGATTCTGAAGATACTGCTATGAGTAGGGTAGTGGGACTGCCACTGGGCATTTTTGTCAAAAATATTTTATTGGGTAAGGTCAAGCACTCTGCAATCCCCATCCCTGTTCGCAAAAAGGTATATCTCCCTCTCCTCAAAGAACTCCAAGAGTATGGCGTTGTATTTAAGGAGACTACTAGTTTGATCGAGTAGCTTTAGCCTTTTGGAGTATGCGGATGATTGGTCGGAATGGATAATAGAAGTAGGGTTTTGCAATCCAGTTAGAAAAGCTCTACATCAAGGCAATAGAATGATAAGAATTTGCTGATGATAGAGGGACTGTACAAAAGGCAGACTTTTGGAGTCAGGTATTGCTCTCATATCCTGGACACAGATGTATATCTACCTATAGCATAGGTTGGTCAAAAACTTGTGGAGTTTATCAAAAGATCCAAAGCAACCATTGGTGATTTTGAAATTATTTGTATATTGCATCGGAAGGATTTTTAGTCATTTATACCTATAATATGTTGAAATTCAGTTAATTATATCTTAAATAACTCCCTTTTTTTCTATTTTGAAACCACCGAAACTTGAGTAATTAATTTAGCCGGATGAATCGCTTTTTTTATATCAGTTTGTTTCTTGTCTTATGCTCCTGTCAGACAGGAAAAATAGATCAAAACATCCTCCAGGGCAGTTGGGTAGTGTACTCGGCTATGCGACAAGACAGGGAGACCACTACACTCAATGGAGCTAGATTTGAGTTTGACCAAGACCGCTTAGTAAGCAATTTTATGGGTGATAATCAAGAATTTAAATTTTCTTTGTCTCAAAAGGAAATAATCATCCAAGACGAACCAATTCGCTTTAAGGTTCTGGAGCTCAAGGATGACCATTTGGTATTATCTACCAACATAAAAAATACACCATTCAAGATATCTTTGCGCAAAGCAGAGAAACATATGTCTCATTAAGATCGTTATCCTTTTATGAATCAGTGTCACCGACAAATCTTCATGAGCATATTCTTATGTTGCATGCTTTGTTCTACTTCGCTTAGCGCCCTGGATCTCAGTATTTCCATTGCCCGTTTTCAAAGCGCAGAAGGACCTTATCTGGAATTCAATATTTTTGTTTTAGCTCCTACGGTACAGGCCGATCCCGTAAACCAAAAACGATCGATAGAACTCACCGTCTTGATCAATAATGCGCGGACAACTGTTCATGCTGATCGCCTTCATCTTACCGGACCGGCTGACGGGAGCAACTTTAATACTACGCGCAGATATGCTATGGAAGCCGGCACATATCAATATCTAATACGTGCAAAAGATCTTACGGATACTACCAACATCTTTTTTTGGGAGGACACGATCAGTATTCTTCCTAAACCAAATCAGCCTAGACTTTCGGATATCTTGCTCCTCAGCGATGTACAGCAGGCCAAAGAACAAAGCCCCATGGTCAAGCACGGCTATATTTTGCACCATCTACCATTTAATTACAGTAAGGCCCATGCAACCAAGGTCTATTATTATCTCGAGAGCTATTTGCCCGGAATGTCCGAAGGTATTTACCAACTTCGCATACGTGTAGAAGAGGCATATAAAAATAGAAGAAACCAAAGGATATACGAGCGCATCAAAAAACGACATGTACGCCCCCTCGATGTGATAGTCGGAAGAGTCAATACGGACGATCTACCAAGTGGTAATTATTGCTTAGTCATTCAGTTATTAGATGATCAACTGGAACCAATTTCTGAGACATCCACTTATTTCCAACATAGCAATCCGGATTATGAGCTCTCTACAATACAAACGAAGGAACAGGACAAACTCCAGTTTTTGGATGCCTTGACAGACGACCAATTGCACTATAGTTTGAGAGCTATCACACCACGAATGTCTTCCATCTACATTGAAACTGCCAACAAAGCCATCAAATCTCGTGCGCGATCTCAAATGCTGCATGCCTTGAAGTTCTATTGGAGCCATACCGAACCCCAAAATCCACAAAAGGCATATAATGAATATATGCAAGTGGCTCGAGCCGTTGATCGTGAATTCCAGTCTGGTTTTGGTGCTGGTTTTGATACAGATCGCGGATACTTTTATCTCAAGTACGGTAAGCCTTCAATGGTGATAGGGGACCGCTTGGACCCAATAGCTCCACCCTATGAGATATGGACATATAACGAAATACCGGAACTCCGACAGACCAATGTCAAATTTATCTTTTATAATCCCTCGCTTGCCCCCGGTGACTTCAGACTACTGCATTCTACAGCTAATGGAGAAATCAATAACCCGCGCTGGGAGGCCATACTCTATAAAAACGCACCCAATGATGTCGAGGGTAATAACTTCATGGACAACCCAAGAGTTAGTGACCGTTTTCGCCGCAATGCTATTCGATATTTTGAAGATAACTAACTCAAGTTTCGGGTGTCAAAATCAATGGGTTGAGCTTAGATAAGTCCACTTTTATAAAAAAATGATTGAAAAATATTTATTTAGTGGGCTTGACAGAAACGGTGAACAGGTCGCACCTACGGCGCTACAACAATATTTGTACCTACGGTGCTACTACAAACCGTTAGCTCCTCCTGAGCAGATGACAAAAACAAAAGCCCCGGCGGGGCGACCTGTTTGTAACC
>JAJRUR010000025.1 GCA_024277695.1 Bacteroidota bacterium
AACCTTCATCTTGCTGTCCAGTTTTCCCCGCTTATAATCTTTTTGGGTCTGGCTCATAAGATCAGCTATCTCTTTTTCGCGGTCTTTTCCTCCTTGGTTTTCTTTTCTGGATATATATTTCATGTGCAGTTCGTACTTGAGAAATTCTTCATCATCAAATCCCGGTGGACGTTGTTTGAGGGAGTCCATGGGATAATACAACCTGGCAACTTCTCCGATGCTCATTTTGGTAAAAAGATCAAGGAGCGGATTAGCATTGGGCTCTATCTTGTCCTGAGCTAATACTACAAACTGTTGAGGTACAATTCTAGACTCCGAATCATAGAGCAAAGAGTCACGAGCAATCACTTTTACATGAAAGTACACCTCATCTCCTACCTCAGCATTTGGTCCTTCCAATTCTTTAATAAACTCGTATTTGTAACCTCTTTCAGTGGTATTCATCTTATCCATATTTTGATTTTGAGTGTGATCATTTTTGCAAGAAGCTAATAATATTAAGCTTCCTAAGATGACTAATACATTGTTTTTCATACTTTTAGTTCTTTATATTTTGATAAATAATTAGGTAATTCTTTCTGAAAACGGGTAATGGCTTTGCGCAAGCTGCCATGCAGGTATCCTCCGGATGCATTGAGATGGCCGCCTCCATTAAACAATTCTCTGGCGATCTGCTGAACAGATATGCTGCCTTTAGAACGCAAAGAAATTTTTATGATGCCGGGCTGTTGCCTAAAAAATGCTGCCACCTTTATATTTTTGACCTTCAATAGATAATTGATGATACCCTCTGTATCACCCCTTTTGATATCAAATTCTTTATAATCCTGTTTGGTCAGATAAAAAATTCCGGTCTGCACTTCCGGCATCAAGATAAAACGCTCCGTGAGACACAAACCCAGCAATCTTAAAAACTTAATATCCAAATTATTAAAAATCAAGTCCTGTATTGCATTGCTATCAATACCTGTGCTCAGTAGTTTGGAGACATGTATAAATAATTGAGGTCTGATATTATACTTAAATGACCCCGTGTCCGTAATGATTCCGGTATAGAGGCAAGTAGCAATATTTCGGTCCAAATCAACATCGCCATAGAGTGATGTCATTACTTCAAAGACCAGTTCGCAAGTCGAACTCGCAGCGACATCAGATATCATGATGTCTGCTATAGGCTCCGGATCACGATGATGGTCTATCATGACAGATTGGGCATCCGTCTGAGAAAAAGCCTCGCTCAAGCGCTCAATTCTGTCCATAGCATTAAAATCCAAATAGATCACTACACTGGCAAACTTGAGTTTTTGTACAATTTCCTCCATATCATAATCACTAACCAAGGTTTTGTCTAGCCCCGGCAACCAATGAAAACCATCCGGATAAGGAGAAGGTAAGGCAATATCTACCGTATGACCACGCTTGCGTAACCAGTGCCACAATGCCAGCGCAGAGCCCAAAGCATCACCGTCAGGATCTTTATGCGCAGTAAGCACAATATTCTGTGTTACGCTTAATAAATCACCGAGTGCTCGTATCTCTTTTTGAATTTCTGTCATAAGCATGCGAAGTTGCACAATAAATTAAGAATACAAAAATATTTGGCAATACTTATCCAAAATCAATTTCTTTAACTTAGATTTGCAGCACAAAATCGCTATAATTATGTCCGGAAAAACTACTTTTACGATGATAAAACCTGATGCTGTCAAAGCCGGCAATATAGGTAACATCCTCCAAATGATCAATGCTGCAGGCTACCAAATCATAGCCCTTAAACTCACGAAGCTTTCTCCCGAAAAGGCGGGACAATTTTATGCTATCCACAAGGATCGTCCATTTTATCAAGAACTTGTAGAGTTTATGTCTTCCGGTCCAATCGTAGCGGCCATACTAAAAAAATCCAATGCCGTAGAGGATTTTAGAAAACTTATCGGATCCACAAATCCCGCAGATGCTGCCGAAGGTACTATCCGAGCACTCTACGCCTCAAGCATCGGTGAAAATGCTATACATGGATCAGACTCTGATGAAAATGCTCAAATTGAAGCAGCTTTTCACTTTGCTCAAACTCAAATCTTCGAATAAACTTCTCGGCTAATAACGTCGGTCTATTGGAAACTTTGGGATCGGTTTCAGGCTATTATTGAGTCTTATTATATTACGTATTATTATATACGTACGTATTTTGTCAAAATACATAAGCTTGACTATCAAATACTTATAAGCCTTTTGCTCAAATTACTTGCATTCCAGAGGTGGATTATATTAAATTATTCTATATACGTACGTATTTTGACAAAATACATAAGCTTGACCATCAATCACTTACGAGCCTTTTGCTTTAAAATCTTGCATTCCGCAGGTGGATTATATTATGCTATTCTATATACGTACGTATTTTGACAAAATACATAAGCTTGATTATCAAATACTTACGAGCCTTTTGCTCTAATTACTTGCATTCCGCAGGTGGTTTATATTATGCTATTCTATATACGTACGTATTTTGACAAAATACATAAGCTTGATTATCAAATACTT
>JAJRUR010000328.1 GCA_024277695.1 Bacteroidota bacterium
ATGTAATAGGTACTGATATCATACTTGTACAGCATACGCAACATGAGTTCGTAATCCGCTGAGCTATTTAGTTCTAAATTGAACAAGCCATAGCGATCATACATGGATTTCTTCATAAAAAAACTGGGATGCGGAGGCATCCAGCCGGATAAAAATTTGCGCTTATCAAAAGTTCCTGCTGTCCATGTCCTGACAACCTTCTCTATATTTTTATTATCTACATATTGCAGATCTCCATAACAACTATCGACGTTTTTATGATCAAATATATCAATAACGCTTTTCAAAACCTGATCATGTGTATAAAAATCATCCGAATTTAATATCCCAATGATATCACCGTTGGCCAAGGCAATACCCTTGTTCATAGCATGATAAATGCCCTCATCTGCTTCTGATTTTAGAATCGATATGTGATCAAAACTCCGCACGATGTCCAAAGTACGATCCTCTGACATCCCGTCGATGATGATATGTTCGATTGTGACGTCCTTTTGATCGGCAACACTTTGGAGGGTATCCGCTATGGTAGTAGCACTATTAAAAGTAGTGGTGATGATGGAGATGGTGGTCATGGGATTAATTACGATGTATTACGAAGTTTCCTATTACGAGAATATCCATATTAGTCCTCAAGTAACAATCTAATGCGTGCTCCGGAGTATTGACAATGGGTTCATTTTCATTGAAGGAAGTATTTAATAGAATAGGGACTCCGCTTTTTTCAAAAAACTTAGATATAAGGGCATGATACTTTGGATTGCTTACAGAACTAACGGTTTGTAATCTACCGGTGCCATTGACGTGCGTGACTGCTGGAATAATTTTTTGTTTTTCAGGAATGATATCAAATACTTTTTCCATAAACGGGACATCATCTACTTGTACAAAATATTCGGCTACGTATTCTTCTAAAATAGATGGTGCAAAGGGTCTAAAACTTTCTCTTTTTTTGATTTTATCATTTAGTAAAGCTTTGGCATCTTTACGCGTTGGATCAACGAGGATAGAACGATTGCCTAAAGCGCGAGGTCCAAATTCTGCTCTTCCTTGGAACCAGCCGACTACAGCACCTTGCATTAGTTGGGTTGAAAGCCAATCAAGCAATTCTTTTTCTTCAAATTGTTTATACACTATATTTCTACTATCCAAAAAGTCTTTAATTTGTTCATCAGAAAACTGTATTCCGGTATAGGCTTGTACGCTGTAACTTGGTCTTTTTTTATGTCTTAATTGGTGCAAGTAATACAATGCAGATCCTGTAGCAGTTCCGGCATCATGACCTGCAGGTGGCACAAATAAGCGCTCAAAGGATGTGTTTCGGACTATTTTGCCATTCGCCATAGAGTTTTGAGCCACTCCACCGGTCAGACACAGGTTTTTAAGTCCTGTTTTTTGATAAAGGTCTTCAGCCATTCTAAATATTATTTGCTCACAAACTTCTTGGACTGAGGCCGCCAAATCCATTTGATGTTGTAAGAGTTGTTCTCCTTTTTTTCGTGAAGGACCAAAGGTTTCTATCATTTTTTTGGAAAATATAGGACCGATTTCCGGTGATCCACCTTCCCAACTCATATGGACACCTTCTCTGAAATGTCTAAAGTAATCGCCATTTAATTCAAACAGTCCGTTTGATTTTAACCGAATGACTTCGCCCAATATTTTATCTACGTATTTAGGAGAGCCATAAGGCGACAAACCCATAAGTTTGTATTCATCTCCATAATGTGGAAATCCCAGATATTGCGTAAAGCTAGTATAAAAAATTCCGATAGAATGCGGATATGTCACACTGTCCAATACGGTCAGTTGATTGCCCTTGCCTAGCCCTCGCATAGTAGAAGTAAAATCCCCCATACCATCCACCGACAAAATAGCAGACTCTTCAAAGGGTGATATAAAAAAAGAGGATGCCATATGCGCTCTATGATGTTCGATAAAATGTACCTTTGCTTTTAAAGTCTTTGGGTCAACCTCAAAAGCTTTTGCGATATCATCTTTTAGTCCACCTATTTTTAAACTATTAGCACCTCTAGATAAAATGGCTTTAATGGATACTCTATTTTTTAAAGAGTGTAATACCTTGTCTTTTAACTTGGCTTTTGGATCTCTGGAGATACAGATATTGTCTAAGTCTTTTAATTCGATGCTCGCATCAGTCAAGCAGAACCTTATAGCCTCGATAGGCAATCCAGCCCAATGCTTGATCCGGTTAATTCTCTCTTCTTCTGTGGCACAAAGTAACTCCGTGTCCTTATATAGGCAGGCTGATGAGTCACCGTGATATGCGTTTATTCCAAGTGTATACATTTAGTAATTGTTGTTGTTGAATAATTATTGTAGTTGATGGGACTTCTTCCTCGTAACTCCTCGCAGAGACAGTGGTGGATAGCTACATTTTTACTGCAAAGTGATTGTTTTAAATGTAGGATCTATTGTAGTCCCAAAGATACCGGATCGAATACACACCCAACCGAAAGAATCGGTACTCTTTTCAAAATTATTGCGCACAAAATCACCTTTTCGCCAGCTTCCTTTTGTTGGTTGCGTAGAATACATTCCTGTTTTACGG
>JAJRUR010000329.1 GCA_024277695.1 Bacteroidota bacterium
ACATCATTCGCTATGCAGCGTGCGTTTATCCTCAATAGCTTATTACTTATAGCTCTCAATCTTCTGGTTAAACCCATATACATTTTGGGTATTGAGCTGCGGGTACAGAACCAATTGGGGACTGAGGAGTGGGGCTTGTATTTTTCGCTGATGGGTTTTATTTATTTTTTTCAGTTTTTGAATGACTTTGGCTTCAGCCATTTTATACGTAAGTATATTACGGAGCACCGCGAACATATCGAGCGGGTCTTTCCGGGATTATTGGGCACTAAGCTGGTGCTCAGTTTGGCGTTTTTGGTTTTGGTATTAGGGGTAAACTATTGGACAGGATATGAGCTCAAGCATACGAATCTACTGTTTTGGATTGCTTTGAATTTTATGCTTTCTACATTTATTCAGGTCTATAGAGCTGCTTTGGCGGGGATGGGACACTACCGGGCAGATAGTATTTTGTCTTCTTTGGATAAGGGTTTGCTGATCATCATTATGTGGATTGTTTTTTGGTATTGGGGGGACGCTCTTAGGATAGAGCACTTTGTTTGGGCGCAGACCTTATCTCTAGTACTGAGCTTAGTACCGGCTGCGCTTATATTTTATTACCGCCATCCGATGCGCTTTGTGCAGTGGAGTTCGGAGCGTATAAAAGAATATTATAAGCGTTCGTTGCCCTTTGCGATAATTATCTTGCTGATGTCTATATATAGTAGATTGGATTCGGTGATGCTGCGGGAGCTGCTCGAGGATGGGCTCTATCAAGCGGGTAGTTATGGGGCTGCTTTTAGACTTTATGATGCTGCTAATATGTTTGTACTCATCATCGGAGCCTTGCTATTGCCTATGAGTGCGCATCTGATCAAAGATCAGCAGAAGATGAATGTAATGATCAATCAAGCGATAAAGGTCGTGCTCTTGATGACGGTAGGAGCTGCTATAGTGAGTGGAGTTTTTCACCAAGAGATTATGGAGTGGCTGTATGTGGATTATGATGAGCATTGGGGTAGGATATTATATTGGTTGATGATCGGTTTTGTGCCCTTGGGTTTTGGTCATGTATTCGGGGTGTTGCTCATGGCCAATAACCAAATCCGACAACTGAATAGAATCTATATGCTGGCATTGGTACTCAACATTGGGCTAAATTTTTGGTTGATCCCTGTCTATAAAGCAGTAGGTGCAGCATGGGCTACGATGCTGACGCAGTTTGTAGTGATCATTCTGGAGATCCTACTCTTTAGTAGCTACTATGTGTGGACTTTGACTCAAGTCAAAAACCTCATACTGTTTGTAGTGGGTAGTTTAATCGTTGGGATAGCAGTACAGAACGTTCCACAGATTCATTGGGCTATTCGCATGATTTTGCTTACAAGTTCGTTAGGGATATGGGCTTTGATCTGCCAAATATTGCCATGGCGATCCATCCTGAAGATGCAAGGGACAAAGATTGGGGAGTAAATCCTTGAAATACAATAAAATACTTTACTTTTGGGCAGTTTTTAAACGGAGGAAATGAACGAAGATTATACTTTATTGGATATTGTGCGATTGCTCATTAAGCATCGCAAGCGCATACTATGGATGACCGGACTGGCTGCTTTGGTAAGTATAGCTGTAGCGCTCCTCAAGCCTAACTATTACAAAGCGGTCACGAACTTTTATCCGGCGAGTCAGGATCTGACCAAGCCATCCAAAATATTTGGAGGAGACAAAAAGATAGATTACTTCGGTACGCGCGATGATCTGGATCGCATATTGACTATTAGCCAATCAAGACAAGTATATGATTCTTTGGTCAGTCGATTTGATCTATTCAAGCGCTATGATATTGATCCTACTTCGCCCAAAGCGGATTACAAAGTACGGCTCAAATTGAGTAAACTCTATGATGTGGTACGTACGGAACGAGATGCCATTGAGCTCTCGGTAGAGGACAGGGATCCTGTTGTTGCTGCTCGGATGGCTAATTATGCCAGAGAATTGATCGGCAAGATCGCCGCACAGATGATCAAAAACAGTCAATGGAGCATGATAGAGCAGTTGGTTGAGACGATCAAGGAGAAGAATAACTTGATCAAGAACTTTTCGGATAGTATATCCTATATCCGAAAACACTTCAATATTTTTAACCAAAGTGCTCAGTCAGAATTTCTTTCTACCGCAGTAGCTGAAACGGAGTCCGACTTGGTAGAGAGCAAGGCGAAGCTCCAATTTCTTAAAAAACAGCCTTTTATACCACGGGATTCGATCATAAAAATCGAATCCAAGATCATTGGCTACACTCAAAAGTTAAAAAGCCTTACCGGCAAATCCGGTGGGCGCTTCAATCTCGAATCCCTGGCAGAAGGTATCCCGCTGTTTAATGAGATAAATGATATCTACTCGAAAGAATTAAGTCAGAACAACTATAACAAATTGTTGCTCAGTCAGATTAGGCAGGTGTACGGTTCGGATGTTCCAACGATTCAATTGATCGAATCGGCTGCGCCTCCAAATATCAAGTCCAGACCGGTCAGAAGTATTATCGTAATTGCCTCTACGCTTCTGGCATTTGTATTCAGTATATTATTGACCATGTTACTGGGCTTTTGGGACAAAATAAGAACACAACTGTAATAATATGATATCGAGGGACAGTATCAAAGCAGATATGGTAGCTCGAGTTTACTGGTCTATCGGGGGCTTGTTTTTGATTTTGATGGCTTGTGTAGTGTATATAGATCAGTGGTACTTGATGTTACTGCCCTTTGGTCTCATCACTGCGGCGGGAGTGCTTCTGAATGTCCGATTTTTTTTTCTTCTGCTTTTTTTTATGATTCCGCTATCGGACGAATATATGCTGACACCGAGTATAGGTACGGATATGCCTACAGAGCTACTCATGATACTTATAGGAGGCATTGTGCTATGGTATATGTTGTCACGCATAGAGCGGACACCGGGTAGTTTTTTTGTACATCCTATCAGTTTGGTCTTATGGACTTGGATTAGCTGGATGATATTGACGAGTCTGACGGCAGAAATAAAAGTCGTGGCTGTGAAGTTCGTGGCAGCTAAGTTTTGGTACATTTTGAGTTTTTTTGTAGGGCCGCTCTATTTTATTAGACACTTGGATGTCCTGAAACGTGCCCTCAATCTGATATTGGTTCCGTTGGTAGTGCTCGTGGGTATCATGCTCATAAGGTATTCGTTTTTGGGATTTGCTTTTGAGGATGTCGAAAAGGTATTGGGCCCGACGTTTAGAAACCACGTCGCCTTTGCGTCGATTATCGTTTGTTTTTTGCCCTTTGCATATTATTTGTATCGAACCTCATCCAAGAACAAATTATGGTACAAGGTGGCACTACTGGTTTTGATGAGTGGACTGATCTTGTCCTATACACGTGCTGCATATTTGTCCTTATTGGCCATGGGAGGGATGTACTTGATAGTACGGGGCAAACTGATGAAGCCGGCAGTCACTGCAGGATTGATGATCCCTGTAGTCGTCATATTGTACCTAATACCAAACAATAAATATTTGGAGTACGCACCCGATTATAATAAAACAGTGACGCACTATAGTTTTGACGAACTGATGGATGCGACGACGAAGGGTACCGATTTGAGTTCGATGGAGCGTATCTATCGCTGGGTAGCGGCGAGCTATATGATCCGTGACCGTCCTTGGATAGGTTTTGGGCCGGGTAGTTTTTATTTTCACTATAAGCCATACACTGTCAAAAGTTTTAGAACATACGTAAGTGATAATAAGGACCGGACAGGTATTCATTCTTATTATTTGATGACTTGGGTAGAGCAAGGAACAGTAGGAATTTTAATCTTTTTGGCGCTAATCGCCTTGTTTTTTGTATTGGCAGGGCAAATATATCATCAGACGGAGGATGCGGATCTCCGTACCTTAGTGATGGCTTGTATATTGTCCTTTACATCGATTACGGTACTTCAAACGCTCAATGACCTCATAGAGACAGATAAGGTTGGACCATTTTTTTATTTGAGTCTATCTTTGGTAATTATGGTAGGGTTAGGGCTGATTTCGAGAGGGTCCAAGACAAGTTTCACCGACAGCGAAGGATCTCCCGAATAGATCCATTTTGGTCTATACGAGTTTTGTCGCCGGAGCTTGCAAATACATGTGCAAGGCCATTTTGTGTCCCGTCTCCGTAGGATTGAGCCGTCTTCGCCGTGCCTCCTCGACAATCCGAGATGTCTAAATCGAGGATTACAAGCGCATAAGCGAGTAGTGACAGTGTCCCCCTTTGGAGGGCGAGGACAACCCCTTTGGAGGAGGCAGGTGGCGACTTGCCGTAAGGATCGCTAAGTTATGCCTGAACAGTATAAAAGGACAACTCGGTGGATGTACTCTCAAGGGAGTTGGCATGCACCTCAAAAGCGAGTATTTTGGTCTTACAAAATTTCTACACTTTGATATAGTACTGATTTGTTATGCTTTATAAATTATGATAACCACTAATAGGTCGAATTTCGTCGAAATTATATCACTTATCAAGCACAACGAGCTTAGACCCAATAATCATCGGATATGCCAAAGGCGCATAAAATACCCTTTACCACCTTTTATATGGTTTTAGAAACTTTAAACAGTAAGTTGGATGTTGAATTAATCAAATAAACAAAAATAGAATGCATACATTGCTATTCATTATCATCATGTCTTACTGCTCATCTGTAGATGGCCCTGAAAAACATACGGTCATGGCAATTTCCGGTTTAAACTTGAGAGAAGAGGCAAATAAGAATTCAAAAGTGTTGAAAACTTTGGAGTTTGGTTCGATTATCTATTCAGGTGTTTGTCATGCGGGCCCAAATGATATGGACAACTGGTATACCAAGGATACTATCGATGGGGTAGTTGGATATTGGATTGATGCAGAATCAAAGGAATTCGAATTGGAAGGGTATTTATTTTCGCCCTATGTCTATTATGGTGAATTAGTCGATAGAGAAATTAGCGAAAACGAAATACGATTTTCTCATGAAGGGATTAATAGTGGCGAATTTGACTACCACCCGAATCTCCATTGGTATGGGGTATATCGAGAGGAGAACTCTATTAATATCGAACGGATTAATATTGAAATACAATTATCCAAAGTAAAATTTGATTCAAGTTTTTCAGACTTGGTATCAAATGATTATGAAAGTGTGATCATTAAAACGAATAAATCAAAAAGGGCTGATTTTATCATAGGTACCAATACATATCATTTTAAGGAAGGTGCTCGACCTACGATTTATGAAGCTAAAGAGATAGGATACACCGCTAGCTGTGAAAATGGGTTTCTTTATCCTACCATGAAAAAACATTTTTATTTTAAGGATAGAAGTTATATAATTAAAGGAATAGAAAATGTAGAAATCGACTCAGTTAGTTATAAAATCCGGAAGAGGTATGATATCCAATTCGAAATATGGGGAAAGGACAAAATAGATTATTCTAAAAGTATTTCGAGCGATCTTAATTTTTGTTGCAATGCCGATAGGCATACCACCTACCAAACTCCACAATTATACTGGATGGGAGATATAAATAATGATGGGATATTGGATTGTATTGTCTATCAGCATACTATGACAGAAAGCTGTGGAGCGTGTTCTGAGTATTCTCTATTTTTAAGTGATATAAAAAATGATATAATTTCTTTAAAATTTATGGATACAGCAACATCTTGTTATTAAAAAGAGCAAGATACTCTGGGGTCTGTAATGTAAATTATGGAGTGAGAGGTTTTTAGCGCAGATGCACAATCCTATCAGCTAAGGATACCAAACTGTCATTTTCCGCCATTTTGCTGTTCTGAAGCACTAGAGTGCCTCATATATTTCCTAGATTCAAAAAGATTTGCTATTTTTGGCTGTGCACGCTGGGGGCTACTGTGGAGCTTGGTATGCAGGAAGATAGAGGTTGGTGGGTAGGATCCCCTTAGCAGTAATATAAGTATGACACCACAAACGATAAAAATATCGCCCATACTGAGTAAGGTAACTTCGTATTTTTCCCAACCCATCTTCTAAAGAAATTGAAATACAAAGCAATGAAAGAATTATTAGCGTAAGTATATTCAATTCAACAGGAAGAGTGATAATTAGGGCTAGTAACGTTCAATCTGATGTTTTTATGATGTCTTTTAAGGAGAAAGGGATTTACTTTGCTCAAATAATTACCGAAAATAATATTGAAGTTAAAAAAATTATTATTCAATAAAACAATACGAAGAATCCCCAGTCATTCCCGGTAGGCGATTCTTCGGTTTTACCAGGAGAACAAATGACTCCATATTTCATACATTTTTTTTATATTCCATCTCCAATCTGCACCATCCCATGGAGCACGATAAAGATACGAAAGACGTACACTATAAAAGTTGAAGAAAATATAAAGAAGAAGGAACAGGTACCGAAGAGTCAAAGATTTAAACGTTAAGATCTTTTCAATCAGAAAGGCAAAGGGTATGCTTACTAAGGCATATAGCTCGACATATGACCTTGCTCCAAAAGCACCACCAAACCACCAAGCCCACCAACTTGCAAATATATAAGTGGAAAGAAGAAAAATGAGACCAACTGAAAGAAATTGAGCTTTTTTCTTCTTCCAACCAACAATAATACCCAATACCATGAGAAGTACCATTGGTGAATACATGAAAAGACCATTCTGTGGGTCAAATAAAACGGCAAGTATTTTGGGTTGATTCCAGTAGGGAAATCCTTCCCCTTGATAGGAGTAAAAAATGGGACTACCTGTCATTTCATACCAATACAAAAGTTGCGGAATAAAGATTACTATTCCTCCTAGTATGGCCGAAATTATGAATCTAGTATGTTGGGTCAGCCAAATAATTCGTTTTTTAAAATCAGTAATTGAAACGACACCAAATAAGATAATAAATAAAAATACAAGAATATTTGTAGGTCTGATTAAAACAATCCAGCCAAATACTAGTCCAATTAAAAAGGCTAATTTGGATGTTGGTTTTTAATACAGTACTGGAACTTTCCATACCAAAAACGAAATCAACATAAATGAATAGACATGGGACATGCCCATTTCTTTGGTAGTATAATGGAATAGATTTGTCCCTAGAAAAACACCCATAACTGTTAAAAGTGTTACAAATGGAGAATAATAATATAATAACCCCTTTTGTAGAAAAAATAATCCTAAGAAGCCAATGAGATAACCACCTATAGCAATGCCGTACGCATAATGATTTCCAAAGTAATCATTGACTGGCAGCGCTTTTTGTTTGGCATATTCTCTTGTAATTAAGAAAAAAGGCAGCTCTAAGAGAGCAACTCCACAGGTAAACTTATTAACAAATTCGCCATCCTTATTCGTTGTATTTACTATACTTCCATGCTGCATTTTATGTACATCATGTTGAATAAAAACAGCAGGGAGATACATGTAATACCCTTCACAATCAGACCATATAACACCCCTTGGTTTTTCAGAAACACGTAACAGAGTAGGATAAAAAAGAAGGATAGCCAATCCAAATAGATAATATCGATAAAAACATTGCTGCCAATTTACTTTCATTGTTTAATAATTATGTTGAAAACTGTAAAGGTATATATAACTCAAATTTCGGGTGTTAAAATCAATGGATTGAGCTTAGATAAATCCACTTTCATAAAAAAAATGATATGGATGACACCGAAAAATATTTATTTAGTGGGCTTGACAGAAACGGTGAACAGGTCGCACCTACGGTGCTACTACAAACCGTTTGCTCCTCCTGAGCAGATGACAAAAACAAAAGCCCCGGCAGAACGACCTGCTTATAGCCCCAGCGGGGCGACCTGTAAATATGTTCATTGCATACACGCAAATATATTTCAGGAATAATATGAAACGCAATCAAAAATTATTATGCATTTTTTGGTAAGGTTACACGATCTCCGGACAGTTTTTATGCGTAGTCTGACACAAAAACTCCTTAAAAACTTGTTGAGTTTGTCAAAACAATGCGAAGTAACCTGTGGTGATTTCGAGATTATTTGTATATTGCATCGGGAGTTGTTTTTGTTATTTGTGCCTACAATATACAGAAAGTTAGCTTTTTACAGGAAAAAACAACTCCTTTTTTTCTGTTTTTTTAACTGCCGAAACTTGAGTAATGTAAATTATGGAGTGAGAGGTTTTTAGCGCAGATGCACAATCCTATCAGCTAAGAATACCAAACTGTCATTTACCGCCATTTTGCTGTTCTGAAGCACTAGAGTGCCTCATATATTTCCTAGATTCAAAAAGATTTGCTATTTTTGGCTGTGCACGCTGGGGGCTACTGTGGAGCTTGGTATG
>JAJRUR010000330.1 GCA_024277695.1 Bacteroidota bacterium
AAAAAAAGGCAAGACTTGAGGTCTTGCCTTTTGATTTTGATGCATCACTACAGGACTAGTGATTATGCCCTTCGTGACCGTCTTCTTTTTTTGCATCCTTGTTCTCGACATATTTCATACCACATACGGGACAGTCGCCGGGTTTGTCTGCCCCACTTCCCTCGCAATGCATAGGACATACATAAGCTGATGTATATTCTTTACCTTGCTTCGTTTTGATTTTCATCTTTGTGGGTTGCTCTGTTTTGGTGGTAGCATTATCAGATTCTGTTTTGGTTTTTCCTTTACAGGAAGCCATTGAAAGGCTTAAGGCCAATACTGCTGATAAGAATAAAATAGATTTAAAGTACTTCATTTTAAAAGTTTAATTAGTGATTAAATGTGATATATAAAACGCTAAAACTACAAAATAATTGGATTAAATGGAAAATAATATACCCAAAACAACTGCAGTACTGCGCGCGTCTCGGTCACTATGCGTAGCTCCCGGATCGGCTTGATTGCCACCGGTCAGAAAATTTAGGGGAGCATAACCCTCAGTACGGATCACTTCAGCAAAGATTCTGGAGGTTTTTTGGACTTGAGCATTTAGCCCGAAGACGAGTTGATTTTGACGTTCCCATGGAGACCCTTTTGGACCTGCCTTAAAGTTAGAGAACTCGGCACTTAGGATATAAGTGATATCATCACCTGAGTTGAGTTGATAGCTAGCGCCAATATCGATGGACGAAACTTTTGAGGCGGCAAATTCATTTAATGGGGGATTGGGGTTAAATGTTCCCGGCCAGACTTGGAGTGTCTGCACAAATGATCCCTTGAGGATGAGTTGTTTGAGCGCGAGCCTGCCATAAACTGCATAGGCGGGATTGTCTTCTGTTCCGGGGTTAAAGTGTGCTATGGGATATGATTGGTTGTATGCACTCCCTTTGAGATAAGAAGCTCCGATGCGCACTGTCGAGCTTTCATTGATCTGCGCCGTATAGTGGATATCTGCTGCCATATTGGACAGACGAGAGGGGACATTGGACGAGTCGATAGGCGAATTGACTGCTCTAAACTGTGCACCGCCTTGTAGGGCAGTCAGTGAGGCACTCAGTCCGGATTTTTTAAACCCAAGTGTAGCTCCGTAGCTCAATCCACCAAATGCATGCCACATGGTAGAATTGGTAAAAGGGCTGACGCTACCGGTCTGCCCAAATAGTACATCCATCTTGCCTATGGCGAGATAGACGGGTATTTTATTCAAATTTCCGATAGTCAAAAATGCTTTGCGCATATCTATCTGGTTCCTTCCCAAATCTGTAATTGTACCTGGTCCAAAACTCTGTTGCGGGCTATAAAGTAGCTCACCATAAGCTGTTATCCAGTCATTGACAGAGCCGACGATAGCCAACTGAGCAGAGTGGACAACTGCCTCACTGACGGTTTTGCCCAATTGGTTGCCCGATCCCGGATGTCGCATCAGATAAGCAAACTTATCCGCTGTATTGGATTGTTGATAATCGGCAAGAGCAATCATAGAAAATCCAAAATTTAAGCTTTTGTCTGCGATGAGTCCGGAGGATTTGGCATCTATAAGCAACTCCAGCTTTTTGAGATTTTGGTTGGGTTCCATCATTCCTGCAGTGAGTGTGGTATTGAGACCAATAACTGGCGGAGTCACAGGCTGTTCATTGATATCCATGTGATCTTGTTCGGTTGTTTGCACATGGTGGTGATTGTGTTCTTGCCCGAGGAGGGCGGTGCTCAAGCAAAAATACATGCCGAGCACTAGCATCATGATGTTAGAGTTCATTAGTCATAGGTTTAGGTGAATAAATAAGTCGTATAGATATGTGTGCGTAATAAAATAAATTGCATCGGTGCAAATGCAGTTTAATGATTTTGGCACATTTCCTAGTTTTTTATTTTTTTTATTTGGTTCGTTAAACTATCTATATTTGGCAATGCCCAAAATTACTCTTTTATAACTTTAAATGTAGCATAGCGATCTCCTGCTATCAAGTGTAGGAGATACATACCAACCGGATAATCTCCTAAGTGGATAATCTCTTGTAGTCGAGATGATTTGACTTCTTGGAGTAGTTTTCCTGAAGCGTCATATAATCGCATGATAGTACCGGACTGCGGCAGATCTATCTTGATGAGATCATTTGTCGGGTTAGGTGACAGGCTGACTCCGGTCAGGAGCTGATCTTCAGTAGAAGTCGTTGTGTCCACAACAGTAAACTGTCCCATCATACCTGCGTCCTCGTGTGTGAGCATATGACAGTGGTACATGTACGGGATTTCGTCATCAGCAAATGTCTCAAACTTAGTGATAAAACGTACCGTTCCATTCATAGGAGGTACGATAACTACATCTTTTCTACCCCGTTCATTGAGCGGGACTGGAGTACCGTTTCGGTCGAGGATATAGAACTGTACATCATGAATATGAAACGGATGTGCGATCATAGATTGATTTCTGATTTCCCAAATTTCAACATTATTGAGGGGTATCTCATAATTAATTACATCGATATCAAAACCAGCTCCATTGATTACAAAAGGACCATTGACCATATTTGAAGGACCGAATGTCTCCGGAGTAAAGACAAGGGTACGGGTCTCATTGGTCTGAGCTTGATCCCAAGGAGACAGGGTAACCAAGTCAGTGGGGATACTTGTTACGGCTTGATCTGTGGGTGCAATAACATCTAGCTCCAACACCTCAAAATCGCTACCGTTGAGTGGGTTGTCCTCATATCCGGGGATGCGCATCATGGCATTCATGCCTACTTGAGCTGCTCCGTAATATCCTCTCGGTATTTCGGAAGCATAACTCATCAAATTCAGTTTTTGTCCATTCATCTGTGACAAATCAACCAATATCTCAGCGCGCTCACCAGGGACCAGCATTAGGCGTGTAAGTTGGACAGGTTTTTCGAGCAATCCTCCGTCGGATGCTATCTGATAGAAAGTTCTGTTATCAGACATTCCAAAATTAAAAATCCTTTGAGAAGCACCGTTAAGCAACCTGAGTCGAACAACTTGAGCAGGCAGTTGGACCGTGGCATTTCGAGTAGCATTGGCAAGGACAACCGTATCGAGTGCATTCTCTCCTAGTACGATCTGTTTATCTTGTGTAAAAGTTTTGGTCTGCACAGCGATGGGAATGTCATCGACTCCATAAGTCCTCGGGAGGTTCAGGGCAGCTTCTTCTTCGTCTTGTACAATTATGAAACCGGCTAGACCCTGCAAGACGTGGTCATTGGTCTTCATATGGAGGTGGGGGTGGTACCAGTATGTAGCTGCCTTGTCTAGTACATTGAACTGAGGGTTCCAAACCGTACCCGGTTCGATTACCGTATGTGGACCGCCATCATTGGCAGCAGAGACATGCATACCATGCCAGTGTATGGTTGTGCGTTCGCCTATTTGATTATCTACTTTGATATCAACAAACTGTCCTTTTTGTAGCAGGAGTGTTGGTCCTAAAATATTGCCATTTACTCCTAATGTGGCGGTTGATGTACCTGTATAGAACTCGAATTGAGATTGTTGCAAGGTGAGATCTATGTTTTGACCGGATAAAAGAGCCGGGATGAGGAGAGGTTTTTTAGTATTGACGATCCCACCGACTACCGTAAAGTCAGCACTTTGGCTCTCGTAGTCCGTTCCGGTATTGACTTGAATGACTTTGATGCGTACAGAGTTACTATTTATATTGGGGATGGTCCAGTCGTATTCGAGTTGACTACCATCGATATCTGTCTGGAGTATATCCCAATTGGTGCCTCCATCCAAGGATATCTGTAGCTCCCAATGTTCGATATTGTGTTGGATGACATTATGCCATTTGATGGTTATCATATCACCGGCTTGTAGCATTTCTCCTCCTTTCGGATAGTCCAACTCTACATGGGCTTGCATGCTAAGGTGAAAAAATATAAGCATCCAAAGAGTAGTTAGATATTTCATAATAAGAATTTTTTAGTGGGTATTGAAACTGTTATGTACATATACTTACAAAACTACACAGATATGTGGATAAATTAAAATTTTGGCTGTCCTATATCCTGTAACATTAGTCACATAAATAACTAATCTACATTAGCCATAGAGCTCATAGTGGATATTTTCTTTTGGTATGCTCATTTTGAGCAAAAGGTTGGCTACAGTCTCATCGATCATATCTGACCAACCGCAGATATAAAAATGAGCATCCTTACGGTTATTGTAAGCACCCATATAGATAGGGTGTACATAGCCTGAACGGATATCGAGAGGCAGTTTGAGGTTTTGGATATCTTCAGCAGTCAACCTACTGAGTGCTATACTGTAGCTAAAATTAGGATCTTGCGCTGCCCAAGCAGCCAACTGATCGCGATATAGAATACCATCTGCAAAACGGGTTCCGAATATCAGGTGGATAGGTCCGTGCTGTATCTTTTTCTCTTGGATATGCATCAACATGGATCGAAAGGGTGCGACTCCGGTTCCGGTGGCGATCATTACATTGGTACGATCCAGGTTTTTTGGAATCGTAAACGTTCCGGAGGGCTCTTTGAATCGTATCTTGGTACCAATACTTACATGATTCCAAAAATAGTCTGAGGCACTGCCACCTTCTAAATGGACTATACACAGTTCGATGATATCCGTACCGTCAGGAGCATTGGCTATCGAGTAAGATCTCCATCGCTGTTTTCGTTTTTCTCCCAATGGCAGATCTGTAACGATAAACTGTCCCGGTACAAAGTCCAATTGTTGCACTTCGTGCACCTGGAGCCAAAACCGCTTAGTTGTAGGTGATTCGTCTTGAATGCGGATTACCGAACCGTGATACCATTTTGCTTTCATCAAGCATATGACAATCGGAAGACATATTTAGTTCTCGCTCAACACAATATCTTCGTAGCGAAATATTCGATCGAAGCCTTTTTCTGCAAAATATTTGCGAGTATCTTCGGCAGAACGATCACTGGTGATGAGGATCATGTCACCTCCCCAAGCTCCGAGGGATTTGATTTTGCCCCAATAACCTCTAAAGTGGAGATCTTGGACTTTTGGTCTTTCCAAAAAGTGGGATAAGATATCTTCATGTCGGCTGATGAGTGTCTCGAAATGGCTATAGCGTTTGACTCTTGAGATTTTTTGTGTGAGGTCGGATAGATCTTGGATAATCTCAGATGCAGGCTTACCCAACGACCGATAGGCTTCGACTTCGCTTGATGTCCGGGCTTTTTGGTTTAGTGATGCGAAGTAGAGTTGGTCTTTAAAGATCGGATCAAAAGCGGCCAACTTGATTTCGGGCTGTCCATTGAGTTTTTGATAGAAGATAGGTTTATCGCGATCACAACATGCGATGTCATAACCGGATCCTCCCAAACTGAGTGCTAGGAGTTCATAGGGATCCACGTCTGCCCATTGCGAGATACAATAGATGAGCGTAGCACTAGAGCCCAGTCCCATATCTCGATCAAACTCGAGTTGGGAGATCACACGCACCCCTTTCCAAGAGGATAAAAAGTCTGAATTGAGCTTACAAGCAGAGGACAAAATCATCCCCAAGTCAGCTGCCATGCGATCATCTGTAGATTTGATGTGTGAAAAATCAAAAAGACTCAGTGTACACGAAAACCATATATCACCGTTTTTGTCGAGGCTCTTCCATTTGATATCCGAGCCGCGACCGGTAGTTATTTCAAACTGTTGACCTAACTTGGTAGGTAGAGCCAATGCTAGTCCACCATCCAGTACAGCGTATTCGCCTGTAAGTAAAATTTTTCCGTTTGCTCTTATCTTCAAGATTTATCTTGTTGGGGGGTAAAACAATAGCGCAAAGTAAATCAATCCCAGACACAAATACTTAATTTTTTACTACGAGTTATCCACAATATGTTAATTAAGCTCTTATGGGCTCTTTTTTTGCCATTCTACCCTCAGGCAAAATACTACCCTTGTGGCTATGCAACAATATCTCCTCAAAACCGCTACATTTGCGCAGTACATATTTTTGGATCTTTATGAAAATAGCCATTGCACAACTCAATTATCACATTGGAAACTTTGAGGGCAATCTCCTCAAAATGCTCGAAGCGATCTCGTGGGCAGTAGAACAGAGAGCGGATTTGATTTGTTTTTCTGAACTGGCCACTTGCGGCTATCCGCCTCGAGATTTTCTAGAGTTTAGTGACTTTATCCGTCGAGCGGAAAAAATCATTGAGCGACTAAAAGAAGAATCGACAAAAATTGGCATTGTAGTAGGCTCACCAACTATCAATCCGGTCATCGAAGGCAAAGACCTGTACAATTCGGCTTACTTTCTTTACGAAGGAGAAGTCCTACATATCGCGCATAAGACCCTATTGCCGACCTATGATGTATTTGACGAGTATCGATATTTTGAGCCGGCGACCTCTTGGAGCGTCATCGAGTTTAAAGGGAAGAAAATCGCCTTGACAATATGTGAAGACATCTGGAATATCGGAAATGAAAATCCACTATATACCATTTGTCCGATGGACGAAATGATGGATCAAAAACCGGATTTGATGCTCAATCTGTCTGCTTCCCCTTTTAGCTATAAGCAAGCAGAAGAGCGATTAAAAGTCCTCCGTGCCAATGTGGAACGTTATCATATTCCGATCTTTTATGTCAATCACTGTGGAGCGCAAACCGAACTGATTTTTGATGGGGGTTCAGTCGTTATGGCGCCGGATGGTTCCTACTACGAGCTGAAGTATTTTGAAGAAGATCGTCGATGCTTTGAGGTGGAAGATGTCATGCGAGGACAACATATCCAACACCAGCCCGGAGAGAAGATTGAACTTATCCACAATGCACTGGTATTGGGTATTCGGGATTATTTTGGAAAGTTAGGTTTTGAAAG
>JAJRUR010000331.1 GCA_024277695.1 Bacteroidota bacterium
CTGAGCTTGGAGCGTTAGTTTAGCAAACAAAATACTCGCAACGAAAAACCATTTTTTTATATCTGTATTCATAGAGCAGGACAAATGTCCTATTCTTTATTGGATTATTGTATTAAAAAAGCGTAAATTTGCAGGCTGGTAAAGTGTTTTGGATAAGTTATAAACTAATAAATATGATATCCTTAAAACGAATTTTTAAAAGATTTTGCGGGATATAATTATTATGTGACCTGGTTGTGATATCAACCTATAAGATAAGGTTTGAGTTATAAAATAATATTATTGGCAGTTATTTATTCGACGCCATTTTGGTTTGTACCCAAGACGGAGCATGGTGAGAACAGCGATTTCTCAACGGTGGTTTCACTTAGGAATGCAGGGCAGATGCAGGAGATTTGTGATAATGGAATCGATGACGACATGGATGGTCTTATAGACCTTCAAGATGATGATTGTGTATGTGAGCCGGACTGGTCCTATTATATCACCAATCCCGATTTTGAGGATACGCTCCGATGCCCCTGCGAAGACCTAGGAGGTATGTGTATTGGTCTGGCTGCTTCGACGGATGCTGCATATGGATGGTTGGATGATGATAGTTGGAATGGAGCAGACTACTGGAATGCTTGTTTTGACTATAATCTGCCGGGCGTGGGGCATGAGATCCCACTGCCTGTACCTAACGGTAATGGAGTCATGGGCTTTAGAGCCAATGGTCCTTTGGGTATGCCTCCCAACAAAGAATATATAGCACAGTGTTTGCCCCGAATCCTCCAACGCGATACGAGCTATAAGATTAGTTTTGATGTAGGCTTTCCGCGCAATGTACCTGATGATGTAACTATAGCAATATTTGGTACTGACGACTGCAATAATTGGCCACTCCCATTTGATACTACTAGTGGCGGGACGAATAAACCCTGTCCGGCTAGTTTTCCGGGATGGGTAGAATTGGGTTCTGTCAATGTCCGGAAGCAAAATGGAGCCTGGACTATAGCTCAGATTGATTTTATACCGAATATGGATATCCGAGCTATTGCCATTGGAGGGGGTTGTCAAAATCTGCCTTTTGGCAATTTGGGAGATTATTACTTTATCAATGATCTGGAGTTGACACGCTCTGCACTCTGTGATATCAATATACAGCTATCAGAGCTTTGTGCCGGGGACGCTACGCTTGGTATTGCGCCTCTGGATAGTGCTGTGTACCAATGGTATAAAGATAGTATTGCCTTAGTGGGAGAGACTTCTTTTATTTATGCTCTTCCTCGAAGAAATCCTGATGGTATGTATCAGATAAAGGTCAATCTACCCGAAGGATGTTTTATGAGTAATCCTTTTGACTATCGATATAGTGCAGGAGTCACGCTGGACACGGTCAGCATCTGCCAAGGAGATGTATATGACTTCGGAGGTTCGATCCTCACGGCTCCGGGTGATTATATTGACACTTTACGTACCATCGAAGGTTGTGACTCTATTGTACATCTCAGACTTTCGGTCAGAACTGTATCTGAGGTGAATAATGCAGTGAGCATATGCCGGGGAGATGTCTATACCATAGGTAACAGCATGTATTCTGATTCGGGGACCTATGTGGATACGCTGACCAATACCTTACAATGTGATAGTATCGTACGTACTGTACTCACCGTACTGCCCGTCCGATCCCAAAATCTCATACAGACTATATGCTCAGGCGAAAGCTATCAAGTAGGGAGTTCCAGCTATGATATGTCCGGTAGCTATACAGATACGCTTTTGGCGATCAATGGCTGTGACAGTATAGTACAACTAAACCTAACTGTACAAGAACGCTTTGATACTTTGATCGATTTGCTGCTCTGTCCGAATGAAGTACTCATCTTGGATGGCGAGTTGATCGATGAGCCCGGTAGATATACCTTTGATTATCTTACGGTAAATGGCTGTGATAGCATAGTTACGTATCGTGTACAGGGAGCTATTAGCCCCATTTCACTGCCTAATCTCTACGAAGGAACGCTCGGATCGGCGATCTTCATCGCTCCAAATGTCGATTATGCCCTGATCGATAGCATATGGTGGCACCCCAATGAAGATATTACATTTGACCTAAGTCAGGTCGAGCAAAGTGTATTGCCTTTGAGGAGTACTTTGCTGATTTTGGAAGCAATCGATCGAGGTGGTTGTAGCTGGAAAGATAGTGTTAGGCTAATTATTTCAGCTCCCTATAAGATATTTATACCCAATGCTTTTACACCCAATGCCGATGGTACCAATGATCGATTTTTTCCTTTTTTAAACCAAGATGTAGAACAGATTCTACGGTTTCAGATATTTAATCGATGGGGTGACCGAGTCTATAGTGACCAAAATATATCTGTGGCTGAAATGGGCTCGGATGACCGAGGTTGGGATGGAAGCTCTCCGAGAGGAGTATCGCCGGTGGGTGTATATGTCTATGTGATGGAGGTGCGCTTCATCGATGGGCAAGAACGCCTATTTAAGGGCGATGTTACTCTTCTGAGGTAGGCCATTTGCTAGCATTTTATTGAACTTTGGCAGAGAATATAGCAGTTGTACTATGTACAATATAGGCAAAAATGATATTAGCAAAAATAATATTCGTTTTTGCCAAATAAAATTGCGTGCTTTGTAACTTGTAAAAACGACGATTTGTAGCGTTAGATATATGAAATTATTCAACTTTTTTTCAGAAGAGCTTGCCATAGACTTAGGTACGGCCAATACATTGATCATCCAAGACGGAAGCATAGTAGTAGATGAGCCCTCTATTGTGGCTATCAATCGGCAGACCGGAGAGACTATTGCTGTAGGTACTCGTGCGATGCAGATGCACGAAAAAACACACAGCAATATAAAGACCATACGCCCACTCAAAGACGGAGTCATTGCAGATTTTCAAGCTGCGGAGAGTATGATCAAAGGGATGATCGATATGATGGGTACTCGCAGAAAGTTTTTTTCTCATCTCAAAACGGTCATCTGTATCCCTTCCGGAATCACCGAGGTAGAAAAGCGAGCAGTTTTTGATTCGGCAGATCATGTGGACAGCAAGGAAACTTATCTGATCTATGAGCCGATGGCTGCAGCACTTGGTATAGGACTCGACGTACAAGAACCTGTGGGTAATATGGTAATCGATATAGGGGGAGGTACGACAGAAATTGCCGTCATAGCACTATCCGGAATAGTTTGTGATCAGTCCATACGGATAGCCGGTGACGAATTTACATCGGATATCATCCAATATATCAAGCGTGCACATAATATCTTGATTGGAGAGCGTACAGCCGAACAAATAAAAATAAATGTAGGTGCAGCTATCAAGGATCTCGAAAATCCACCGGAAGACTATCCGGTCAATGGACGAGATATGATGACAGGAATCCCTAAGCAGATCTATATCTCGTGCTACGAAATAGCAGGAGCACTTGATAAGTCCATAGCCAAAATCGAAGAGGCAATCCATAAAACCTTGGAGGCCACTCCTCCGGAACTGGCAGCAGATATTTATCGGCGAGGCTTGTATCTGACAGGAGGTGGCGCACTGCTGCGTGGACTGGCGGATAGGATTTCTGAAAAAACCAGCCTCCATGTCCAGATAGCAGATGATCCACTAAAAGCTGTTGTAAGAGGCACAGGTATCGCTTTGAAAAACACCGGAAGATTTTCTTTTTTGATCGACCGAAGTAGTGTATAGTTCGCTTATCAGAACTTAAGAATTTAAGATGATGACATGCAAAACCTTATACAATTCATAATAAAATATGGCCACATCTTGGCTTTTTTATTGCTCGAATTATTTGCATTTTCGCTCATTGTCCAAAAAAACCAAAACCAACAAGACATTTTTCTTTATAACAAAGATCTATTTTTTGGTAAAGCAAAAAAACAAATCCAAGAAGTAAAGGGTTATCTGTCTATTGCACAGTTAGCAGACTCGCTTGCAGAAGAAAATGCCAAGCTTCGCGCTCAGTTCAGAAATGCCAAAATCAAACAACTCACTATAGAAAAAACTATCAATGACTCCTTATGGCACCAGATGTATAGCTATATACCGGCAAAGGTCATACAAAACGCAGTCCATCTAAAAAATAATACTATAATGATCGATAAAGGATCGCTCGATAGTATCCAAAGTGGAATGGGAGTTATTGCAGAGCATGGAGTAGTTGGAGTTGTATCCAAAGTTTCTGAGCACTTTGCTCGAATTACACCGATTATTCATAGGCATTCTAGGATTAGCGTCGCTATTCGGCGCAACGGTTACTTCGGTACTCTTCGGTGGTATGGACCCAGCATTAGCCGATTTGTCGTCGAGGATATACCTAAGCGATTTGGGCAGACGGATGTCAAAAATGGTGATCTCATCATCACAAGCGGATATTCGACTATTTTTCCGAAAGGGATCGAAATTGGTTTGGTATCAAATGTCTGGGTCAAAGAGGGAAGTTCTTTTTATACTGTGGAGCTTAACTCCTTTATAGATATGGCTACTATAAAAACCGTATATGTTGTACGCAACTTATATCGCCAAGAGTTTGATGAACTTTTAAATAGTCCATGATGCAAAAGTTTTTTGCTAGAGATATCGCCCGATTTATTGTAGCCATAGTGCTTCAGGTCATTGTATTTCAGTACATCTTTAAGGGTACTGCTCTGAGCCCATATGTTTTTGTCTTCTTTTACCCCATAGCCATTTTATTATTGCCTATACGCACACCACCCATTGTGGTTATTTTATTGTCTTTTGGTCTTGGAGTATTTATCGATCTCTATTATGGGACGATAGGTATCCATACAAGTGCCTTGGTTTTTGTGGGATTTATTCGGCAGTATTTATTGCGCTTGATGGAGCCTAGAAAAAAATATGAAATAAAAGACATTCCTAATATAGCTAATTTTGGAGTGCGTTGGTTTTTAATCTATACATCTATTTTATTGCTGGCAAATTGTTTTTTTTATTATGCGGTAGATGCCTTTACTTTGGTTTATTTATTGGATATATTGGTCAAGACTGTTTTGAGTACTGTTATCTCTACACTTTTTATATTTATCTATGTGATTCTATACAGAAATGCTTGATAAAGTTACGCTTTTATTAATTTTGTATCAAATGTCGGCAATAATAAATATGTACTTAAAGGAGTTGGGTTTGAAAATAATTTTATTGAGTACTAATATACGACTAAGTATAAATAAAATTTACTCTAGCAAATGAAGCCACAGAACAGGGGTGTTGATCGTATTCGGATTATTCAGATATTTTTTGGAATAATTATCACTATTGTGGTTTTTAAGTTGTTTATGATACAGGTATGGGATTCGAGTTTTAGGGTGAGAGCAGATGCCACAGCCATTTATCAGCGGACTATTTATCCTTCCAGAGGCTTAATCTATGATCGCCAAGATCGATTGATGGTGTATAACGAACCGGTGTATGATGTTTACATGACGTATAGCCAAATGGATAAACAAATGGATACTTCCAAGTTTTGTAATCTACTGGGCATCACAAATGAGGATTATAATCGAGCTATGAAGATTAACTGGTCCTCCAATCAGTATTCAAAACACCTTCCGATATTAATCTTAAAAAAACTACCGGCAGGGGTAATCACAAAGTTTCAAGAACATTTGCATGAATTTCCCGGTATTGAACTTCATATCAATAGTGTGCGAGCGTATTCTTCTCGGAGTGCTGCACACATTTTGGGCTACATCAATGAGGTCAATCAGAAACAAATAGATGATGCATCGGGAGACTA
>JAJRUR010000332.1 GCA_024277695.1 Bacteroidota bacterium
CCTGTCTTTGCAGGTTTCGATCTTGAGCTCTGCCTTGCGGACGGGCTTTTTTGGTTATCCATCGGTGACTTAGGTTATTGTGCTCAACAATAAATATTTCTTCATCAAAATGTGATGATAGAGGTGATGCAACTATGTCATCCAACTAGCTTCGCTTCCCCAATAGCATATGTATAATAGACTCAAGTTTCTGTTGTTAAAATCAATGGATTGTGGTCAAATAAATCTACTTTCTTGAAAAATATGATATGGATTGCAATGAATAATATTTATTTGAGTGGATAGCTTGATAGAAACGGTGAACAGGTCGCATCTATGGTGCTACGAAAAGTTTGCTCCTCTGGAGCAGATGAGAAAATAAGTTAATGTAACAAAACCCCTAGCTGATCGAACTGATTGTAATAAAATGAAGATTATATAAGCACAGTTTTATACCCATATTACTAAGTTTCTGTAGTTACGAATAGAAAAAAGCCGGAGTTATTTAAGCTATATTTAACTGAACTTCAGCATATTGTAAGTATGAACAAAAAAACATCTCTTTTGTATTATTCTCACCTAAAAGGCATTCGACAGTTCGCCCCTGACTTAAATGTATAGTATTTGTGCTAAATGATGCAGCTAACTGCAAAAGCTGTTTTTAAATAATAAAAGGGACATAAGCTATGTCCCTTTTAAAATATCGGTAAATTACTTACAACATGCATAGGCAGAGCCATTACATGTTATGCCACAACTAGTACCGCCTGAACCTCCGACTTCAAGAACTTCCAAACCTGCTCCTGTAGAAAGTGAACATGACTCAGAACCACTTCCACCAGATATGCAATCTGCGTCATGAACAGTGGCTGATCGGCATTCACATTCTAATGCTTCTGGAACATCATTCGGTGAACCTTCCATATAGATAATCCCGGCTCCAATCCCATGTATTAGCTCTACATTTGCTGCAGTGTCAGAGAATCTTGGTACTTGGATGCCATTAGGTATGGTATAATTAGACCCATAAAGAGCTTTATTAAACATTTTGCTTGTGGCCAAATTTTTATCAATATTGAGTTTATAGACTTGACCACTTTCCAGAACGATTAACATCCCTGATTCTGTCAAATATAAATTGCCCTTTATGCCATTTTGTATCATTTCGTTGATATGATTGCCTGGTTTTTTTTGTAAGAAAAAAAATATATTATCTATATTGTTCAGACCTACTACAAAGTAATCAGTGTTTTGATATAAAGACAATTGATTGTCTGATTCAGGTGTACAACTTGAGATATTAATTAATATAGCTAGAGTTAAAAATAAAAAATTCATAGGCTTAAATTTAATTTGTAAAAAATAGATTAATAATTATAGTTCACTAATATAAAAGCTTTTCGGTCAATTATGCGCACTCATGACCAAAAAAATTTATCCAAGGATCCGGAAGCTTAGCTTTTTGCTGCTACTGAGCTGGCAGTTCAGCCTATTAGCTCAGAGTTGTATTTCGATCGTCCGGTCTTTGCAGGTTTCGATCTTGAGCTCTGCCTTGCGGACGGGCTTTTTGAGAGCATCCGGCACTTCGTATGTGTATATTCCTCTCCTTAGCAAATAAACACACTCTTGATAACCGGACAGTACGATACGTTCACTTTTAAAACTATTGTCCCTCCAGAGGCTAATCTTTACGGTGATAGTACTTGATTTTTAAAAGGCGCATGGGTTTTTATAGTCGCTTTAGAATATTGGGTATGGATATGCGTTGTAACATTTTTTTAACCAAACACTTATCTATGATGCCTTTTAGCCCGAATATCTTCTATCTTGTGTCGTGAAAAGTTTGACATATATTCTAATTGATGCGAAGAATTATATTTATAGCTTATATTTTATCTATAGTTTGGATTGGTGCAATAGCACAAGATCAGCCGGATACTACGCAGCTTACCAAGATCAAGGTGGACTATGCCGATCGTGGAATCCTCCAAAAGGATAGTAAAAATGGCGATGTCCAGAAGTTGATCGGCAATGTAGAGTTGCGCCATGACAGTATGTACATGTATTGTGATTCTGCTGTTATCCGTAACAATAAGGTGGTAGCGGGAGGAAATGTTATAATGCAAGACGGAGATACTCTGGTCGTCTTCGCCGGTTTGGTCAATTATGATGGCAATACGCGTCAAGTTGACCTTAGAGATAGTGTCATACTTACCCATGGCGAACGACGCATGTACACCCACCATTTGTTTTATGATCTCAAGAAGCGCAGAGCGAGCTTTACTGACGGAGGCTTGCTGGTAGATCATGAAACGGAACTGACCAGTCGTGCAGGATATTATTTGGTGGATCAAAAGATAGCATCCTTTAAAGGAAATGTAATAGTCCACCATCGCGATTTTGACTTGAAGTCGGACTCTTTGATTTATCTTGGAGACGAAGATCAGGGTATTGTGCGTTTTGTCAGCTTTACTCAAATAGTACAAGATGATGCTGAGATCACCTGCTACTCCGGATATTATGACTTATCCGAGTCCAAGGCCTTCTTTGCCGGTGGGGCGAATTACCAAGCACCGTCTCGACGGGCAAAGGCTGAAAAAATATATTATGACAAAGAGAAGAAATTAATCACTTTGGTAGGCGAAGCGGTCATTTTCGAAAAAGACCGAGTTGTTCGGGCGGATTCGATCGTGTACTATGAAGACTCTGAGGATATACAACTCATAGGTGATGCTCATTTTAAAAATGAAAAATCTCAGATAAGTGCAGATGTTTTATTTTATGATGGCAAAACGAAGGCAGTAACTACTTCCGGCCAAACTTATATCGTAGATGGTACGCGCATCATCCAAGCGGATGCTGTGGATTACCAAGAGGATAGCGGATGGGCAATTGCTAGGGGACATGTAGTACTTCGAGACACAGTCCAAAATACAACCATAATAGCCGATAAGGCGCTGTATCGAAAAGCGGACCAATTTATAAAAGCTTTTGGCTCGACTCGACCATTACTCATCAAAGCAAATCAAAGTGATTCGCTTTTTATTTCTGCGGATACACTCTTTAGCTACAGGGAGGCTTTAGCGGATAGTAGCGCAACACAAGCTGATAGCCAACGCATCATCCTGGCTTATGCAGATGTAAAAGTCTATAAAAAAGATTTTCAAGTGGTCTGTGACTCGCTGAGCTATGAAAGTAGAGACTCGAGTTTTCGATTTTATCATCAGCCTGTTATTTGGTCAGACACCACACAACTATTTGCAGATACTATTTATGCTTATATGTCCGATAATGAGATTTCTAAAATGCAACTTTTGCAGAACGGTTTTATCATCAACTCGAATGATGGACAATATTATAATCAAATAAAAGGACGACAGCTTTTTGCTGACTTTAAAACCGGATCACTGAGTCGAGTACTCGTCAAAGGCAACTCCGAATCCTATTATTTTGTTCTGGATGATGAGGGAGCCTATATCGGTCTCAATAAGGCAGTCTGTAGTCAAATAGAGCTAGAGTTTGGAGATAAGAATAAGATCACTTCCATTGATTTTTATCAAGAACCCAAGTTTGAGTTTGTCCCAATACAAGATCTGCTTGGCAGCTCACCCAAATTGGGAGGATTTAGTTGGGACGAAGATAGACGCCCAACTTCAAAATGGGACGTATTAAAACCGTCCAAGTCAAAATCAAAAAAGAATAATACGGATGAGTCCCTTTCGGGAAAAAAGACGGAGCGCTCCATACATACAGTACCCATACAGAAAAAATCAAAAAAAATCAAAAAAGAATAATAATCTGAGCCATTCGGCCAAAGCCTCCATCATCCACATCTATCGGTCATTGCAAATGAAACGAGCAGAAAGTGGCTTGTCTTGAAGAGTAGCTGCAGCTTATGCCGATACTTGTTATAAAAGAATTTAATATCTTAGCACGAAAGTTATGATGATGCATAAAAATTTATTTTTTCTACTCATGTTGATGCTCAGCATGGGGGCTTGTAAGCAAACTGACCAGTGGACTGACACGATAGAACGGACGCGCAGGGAGTTTGTTCCGGATAAGCGGGTGGCTATATTTGATATAGATGCAAAAAAAAGCGGAGACGAATTGGTGTTAAATGGAGAGACCAATATAGCTACATCTATAGATAGTCTTGTGGAGCGCTTGCGCAAATCGGGACTCCGTATCCGCAATGAGGTAAAGATTTTGCCGGATTCAGGTCTTTATAAGGCTGTTGCCAATGTGTCAGTATGCAATATTCGTGGTAAGCCCAAACACTCTTCTGAGCTTTGGACACAAGCCTTACTCGGTACGGAGATGAATGTATATAAGCAAGAGGGGAGTTGGTACTATGTTCAGACTCCGGATGGATATCTTGGTTGGGTAGATGAAGGTGGTATTCAGTTAATGGACAAACCCGCTTTTGAAAACTGGAAGATCATCCCAAAAGTACTCTACACAGCTGATCGGGGCGTGGCATATCAAAGGGCTTCATTGAGTTCAACAGTTGCCAGTGATTTGCTTCGAGGCAATATCCTATTATTTAAAGGTGAGAAAGGTCCTTTTGTCAAAGTAGGTTTTCCGGATACCCGTACTGCTTATGTACCTAGTGGAGAGCTGATACACAAAGATCGTTGGTTGTCCTCCTTAGAGCCAAACGGAGAGAATATACTTGCAGAGGCACAACGATACCTCGGACGTCCATATCTTTGGGGAGGTACTTCACCAAACGGTTTGGACTGTAGCGGATTTACCAAGCAAGTGTATTATTTTAGTGGGTACAGATTGCCACGAGATGCCAGTCAACAAGTTATGGTAGGCGAAGATCTTGGTACGACTTTGGATTTGAAAAAATTTAAAAAAGGAGATCTTTTATTTTTTGGCAAGAAGGCAAGCCCAAACAAGAAAGAAAAAATAACTCATGTAGCGATCTATATGGGTGAGGGTAAAATCATTCATGCGACAGGTCGTGTAAAAATAGAAAGCTTGGATCCTGAAGATCCGCTTTTTGCAAAACATCGATTTGACACTTTTGTACGGGCAAAACGTATCCTGGGATCAAACAATGTTGCACTACTCTAGAACATCACGCACTAAATGCACAAAATAATACTATCCTACATTATGAACTACAAACCTTATTTGATTTTGCTTATTTGTATTGCTTTGTTCGGACGTGCTCAGTCCCAAGATCATGAAGCATACAAATGGCAGTTCAATTTAAAATCCGGACTCTTTGTGCCCGTGACTTCTGCACAAGTGTTTTTTGTTCAAGTCAATGTAGATTTTCCTAGCCGAGCCACACCCATATTTGACTTGAGCTACTATTTTTCAAAGCACATTGCCGCTGAGTTGATAGTTTCGGCGAGCAAACATAAGGTAGGATTCGGTTTGCCCATAGGCCTAATTGATCTTGGAGATGTATGGCTATATCCTCTCAATGTGCACTTGCAATATCACCTTAACCTCGGTAGACTTGACCCTTATATTGGTGCTGGAGTCAATTGGACTCATTTTAGTCTTACTGCCCTCGGTGATAGTATTGAGAAAGCAGTATTTGACCCGGTTTTTGGATTCGGAACACAATTAGGATTAAATTATTATCTAAACGATCGCTGGTCGCTAAATTTTGATATCAAAAAACTCTTTCTTTCAACCAATGTCGGCATAACGGACACGAGCTTGTTGAGTGAAACACTTTCTATCGGACTCAAAATAGACCCATGGTTATTCGGTATAGGTTTAGGTTTTCATTTTTGACAAATCCTCTCCCGGATCTTATCAGTTGCCGACTTAAGATATAAGGACAAGTAATCGACATTGTTCGGTTTGCCCTTTCTAAGCAATTTTGATAAATCCTGTTGATCCATATTGAATACATTGCGTCAAAAGCCTTACCTTGCCCTACACATTTTTGAACAACTTTTTTAATTACTAAAAAATCTATATTATGAATGTCCGAATGGTTGCTATGTTATTATTCTTCTTGGGCTGTAAAGCTACGCAAGCCCAGTATAGCTTTACAGTAGATAAAGAGATAAAAAATACTCCAATCAAAAATCAACAAAATACAGGGACTTGCTGGAGTTTTGCCACGTGTTCTTATTTGGAGTCAGAGCTTCTCCACCAAAATAATCTAGAAAATGATCTATCCGAGATGTTTGTAGTCCGAAATATTTACATCGATAAAGCAAAAAATTATGTACTACGGCAGGGGAAAGCCAATTTTAGTCAGGGTAGTTTATCCCATGATTTTGTGCGCGTTATTGGGCAAAAAGGTATAGTACCGGAATCCGTTTACTCTGGAAAAACTTCCGGAGACAAAGTCCACAACCACACTGAACTGGTCGCTGTACTCAAGGGTATGCTCGATGCTGTCATCAAGCAAAAGAGACCATCAGACAAGTGGGAGGATGCCTTAGAGTCCGTATTAGATGTCTATCTAGGCAAAGTACCTGAGCGATTTGAAGAAAATGGAGTTTCCTATACTCCTATGCGTTATGCAGCGTCACTGGGACTCGATCCTACAAATTATCTGAGCATCACCTCTTTTACACATCATCCGTATTTTGAAAAATTTATTCTAGAAATACCGGACAATTACAGTAATCAGTCTTACTACAATCTTCCTTTTGAAACACTGGAGCGGTTGGTTGATCGATCGATTGATCTCGGGTACAGCATTGCTTGGGATGGCGATGTCAGCGAACCGGGGTTTTCTGCGGAAGCAGGCATAGCTATATTGCCTGAAGACCCCAAAAGGAAAGATTTATTTACAGTTATCGGACGAGAAATGGATTTTAGTGTCCAGAAGCGACAGCAAGCTTTTGAAAACTATTCGACGACGGATGATCATTTGATGCACATCGTTGGTATAGCTCATGATCAGGCAGGCAATAAATATTACAAGATCAAAAACTCTTGGGGAGAGCGAGGTACCCATCGCGGCTATTTATTTATGTCTGAGGCATATTTCAAAATGAAAACTATCTCGGTTATGCTCAACAAGAAAGTATTGCCTACAGATATTGCACAACGCTTAAAACTGTGACATGAGCTACTAGTTGGCCTTGTAAAAATAGATAAATATCTAGCTATGTCCGGAGTACAATGCATACAAGACAAAATCTGGATACCACAATTTGGGACCAAGCGTCGGGTGGATATCTACCTGCCGGACGGTTATGATCGTAACACCAAAGAGCGCTATCCTGTACTCTATATGCAAGACGGTCAAAATATAGATGAGCCGGGTGGGGTTTTTGGACATTGGAATTTAAAAAAAAGTATGATCAAACTGACCGATGCCGGCTATAGCTGCCCTATCGTGGTAGCTGTCCACCATGCAGGCAAAGATCGCATAGTCGAATATAGCCCTAAGATGCCTTGGACTCGTTCGAAGGCACTTGGATTTGATTATCTTCAGTTTTTGTCCAAGTCGCTCAAAGCATATATTGATAATCGATACCGTACAAAAACCCAAAGAATACATACCGGTATCGGAGGAAGTAGTATGGGAGGTCTGATTAGTTTGTATGCTGCGATGATGTATCCGGAGATATATTCAAAATATATCGTATTTTCGCCTTCCCTATGGCTAAGGCCGAGTTTTTACTCCAATGAGCAACTTTACTTAAAACTGAGCCATGCTCAGATATATCTCTACGCCGGTACACAGGAGAGTAAAACTTTGGTGCAAAATCTGATGGAATTTAAGAAGATGATCAGATCGGAGAAAAAGAAGGATCAAGTCCAATTGCGTTTATCGGTTAGGTCAGGGGCAGGACATCAAGAACAACACTGGGCAAAAGAATTGCCACTTGCCATCAAATGGCTCTTTAATGACTCAATAATAAGTGTAAAAAACAAAATATGAAACCGCGTATAATAAGCTCTTATCCCGATGCTGTACAGCACATAATTTTACCTGTAAATCTCAAAAAACCGAGCTCTATTCCTAAACCGATACGAGCAGCAGTAAAGAGTGTAACAGCAGATGAAGAGTGTTCCACTTTTATTTTGGATCACAGAGTCTATCACTTAATATGTACGGACAATAAAGACTACAAGGCGTTGATGTACAATGCAATAACTTGTGCCAAAAAGGCCAACGGTAAGGCTATCCACATAGATCTAACCGGTGTTGGTCGTCATGAGAAAATCGTCAAAGCAGTCATTCATGGCTGTCTACTTTCGGACTATAATATCCATCTCTATCAAACCAAAAAAGTAAAGAAAGCTAGTCGGCGCATAAGTATTTCGGGGATGGAGTCCGGTGTCATACTCAGAAAGATCATTGCCGAGCTAACGCATCAAGTCGAGGCTCAAAAACTGGTGATGGATATTATCAATGCGCCTTCTAATAAGTTGACTCCTGCCCAATTTGCTCAAAAAATTGCACGTACACTAAAACCCTTGGGCATAAAAGTATCGATCTTTGGGCACAAGCAACTGGAGCAAAAAGGACTTTTGGCCTTATTGGCTGTTAATCGCGGCAGTGAAGACCCTGCCCGATTTGTGGTGATGGAGTACCGAGCTGTAGGAAAGTCTCCTAAGAAGCATGTAGGCTTGATAGGCAAAGGTATCACCTTTGACACCGGTGGCATATCCCTCAAGCCTTCTGACAGTATGCACTATATGAAGAGTGACTTGGGTGGGGCAGCCGCAGTGTTTGGGGCCATGTATATGATTGGCAAACAAAAACCCCAAGTCGATGTGACAGCTATCATTCCGACTACAGATAATAGTATCGGTACCAGGGCTATCAAACCCGGAGATGTTATAGGCTCATATAGTGGCAAGACAATTGAGGTACTCAATACAGATGCAGAGGGACGTTTAGTACTGGCAGATGGTTTAGCATATATGTGCAAAAACTATAAAACGGATTATCTGATGGATCTCGCTACACTTACGGGAAGCATAGTAAGAGCCTTGGGCTACCATGCAGCTGGAATGTTTTCGAAGAATAGAGCACTACAGACCCAACTGCTCAAGCTGAGTGATCATACTTACGAGCAGGTATGGCCTATGCCGATGTGGGATCAATATGCTCAACAGATGAAGTCAGAGATCGCGGATATAAAGAATTTGGCTACAAAACCGGTGGCTGGTGCCATCACTGCTGCAAAATTTTTAGAGGCATTTGTTGATGATCATCCCGCCTGGGTACATTTGGATATCGCAGCAGTTGCCTTCGGAGAGTCACCTCTATCCAAAGAAAAATGTGGCACCGGCTGGGGACCAGGACTGATTTGGGAATGGATCAAAAACATCGAATCTTCAGTTCGAAAAAAATAGTTATGAGTGATCAGCACAAAAAAGAAAAACAAGAGGGAAACAAATTTGATAAAATCTTTAAGGAAAATGCCGAAAAGGCTTTTCTTCCGCTAGTTGCTACACTACTTGACGTTGAGCTAACAGAATATAAACGCATCAAAGAGAAGTTCCAAACCACTATCGAAAGAGAAATGGACTTCGTCTTTTGGGTTAAGACCAAAGATGACGAAGAGTTTATCATCCACATCGAGTTCGATCAGAACTTGAACAATACTATGATTTATAGAATGCTAGAATATCATGGCTATCTTACCAATACGTACCATCTACCTATAAAGCATGTACTCATCTATCTTGGTACGGGGACTCCAAATGTCCGTACAATGCTTAATGAAGAGCATATTTTTAAGGGGTATGAGTTGATAAATATAAGTACACTTGACCCCAAACAGTTTATCGAATCGGATATCCCCGAGTCCGTACTTTTAGCACTTTTGGCCAATTGGCCGGAACTAAATGAAGAGGTAGTACGTTTGGTTAGGAACAGGTTATGGAACTTATCTGCGGATAAAAAGAAATTTTATAAGTATTTTAATCAAATGCGGATAATGCTCGGATTGCGCAAAGCATCTGACTATCTCAGCAAAATCATAAAAGATATGCCACTAACTATAGATATTTCCGACGACATTTTTTTTAAGCAAGGTATTGAAAAAGGACTTAAAATAGGCTTGGAGCAAGGCTTGGAGCAAGGACTGGAGAAGGGACTGGAGCAAGGCTTGGAGCAAGTTATTATAAATGGACATTTAGAAGGTATCTCTGTACAGCTCTTGTCCAAAATGACTGGATTATCGGAATCCAAAGTAGAAAAAGTCATCGAGAAGCACGCGAAAAAATAATCAGTTATTATCCGACGCTGTATCCAATGCGGATAATGCTCGGATTGCACAAAGCGTCTGACCATCTCAGCAAAATCATAAAAGATATTACTACAGTAATAGATTTTTTCCATTAAATTCGTACCGTGGCAAATTTTGTCTGTCTTACTAGCGAATATAAAGGAGAAGACTTTCTGCGTCAGCTGCATCGATGCGGGCATAAGGTATATTTGATTAGCTCTCAGAGCGAAAAAGACAAACCATGGCCAAAAGCCTGTTTGGAGGAAATTTTTTATCTACCTAAGGATGACCAGCTCAAATGGAATATGAGAGACCTAAAGGCAGGAATGATATGGTTTATGCGTTCTCAATCTATTGATCGAATGGTTGCTTTGGATGACTTTGAGGTAGAGAAGGCAGCGGAGTTGCGTGAGCATTTTCGGATACCCGGTATGGGACAGACTACGGCTCGGTATTTTAGGGACAAGCTCGCTATGCGTATTGCTGCCCAAGATGCCGGATTATCGATTCCGGCTTTTAGCCCGGTTTTCAATGATAACATAATCCGGTTTTTTTTTGAGCAACATTCTGCTCCTTGGGTGATCAAACCTCGTTCTGCAGCCTCAACTTTGGGTATCAAAAAGCTACTAGATGCAGCACAAGCTTGGAAGTATCTGGATATCTTAGGTGATCAGCGTAGTGACTATCTGATCGAATCCTTTCTGCCCGGAGATGTATATCACGTAGATGGACTGGTCTATCAAGGCAAAGTGATTTTTCATAATGCTTCTCGCTATCTGGATACACCATTGAAAGTAGCGCAAGGTGGGGGCATATTCAGTTCGATGACTATGGATCCTAGTTGTGAAGATGCAGTAGAATTATTTGGGCTAAATCGCAGACTCGTTCAACATTTTGGTTTGAAACATGGACCCTTTCACTCTGAATTTATTCGGTCTGATGCGGATGGAAAATTTTATTTTTTAGA
>JAJRUR010000333.1 GCA_024277695.1 Bacteroidota bacterium
ACGATGAGAAGGGATATAACGATGCCACCTACAGTTCTAATTTTGAGTATAGGATTGTGACACACTCTGATGTCAATACAGCAGCCACATATACAATCTATAATGACAAAAACAAAATAATAAGAGTACTGGAAGATAATGCCGAGTATAGTCGCATCCAAAAAAGTTTTGGTGCTGCTCCGATAGAATTTTTTAAAATAAAATCACAAAAACAAGCACTCAATGCGTGGATGATCAAACCATTGGATTTTGATAAGTCTAAGCAATACCCTGTGTTGATGTACGTATATGGTGGTCCGGGGAGCCAAACAGTTACTGATCGCTTTTCGGTGAGCAACTATTGGTGGTTTCAATATTTGGCACAACAGGGGTATATCATAGTGTCGGTTGATAATCGAGGTACGGGAGCTCGAGGGCAAGAATTCAAAAAAAGTACTTACCTGCAATTGGGCCAATATGAAACTGAAGATCAGATAGCAGCAGCAGAGTATCTAGCCGGATTGGATTATATTGACGGTCGTCGCATAGGTATATTTGGATGGAGTTATGGAGGATATATGTCCTCTTTATGTATCCTAAAAGGCAATCATATCTTTAAAGGAGCTATAGCAGTAGCACCCGTGACTAACTGGAAGTGGTATGATACGATCTATACAGAACGCTATATGCAAAGACTTAAAGAAAATGCCAAAGGATATCATAATAATTCGCCGATATATTTTACAGACCGCCTGCAAGGAAATTACCTCATCGTACACGGTATGGGTGATGATAATGTACATTTTCAGCATACTGTAGAAATGATCAATGCTCTAATCAAAAGCGGAAAACATTTTGACAGTTATATCTACCCAAATCGCAATCACGGTATTTATGGTGGCAATACACGATATCATTTATTCAGCAAATTGACTAATTTTGTATTAGAAAATATATAAAACCCAAAGAAGTATGATTATCTGCACAACAGACACTATAGCCGGAAGAGAAATTATAGAAACTCTCGACATCGCTCGTGGGAGTACGGTCCGAGCCAGAAATTTTGGACGAGATATTTTTGCAGGACTGAAAAACCTCATCGGAGGAGAAATCTCAGAATATACTCGTCTGATGGCCGATGCCCGTGAAGAAGCCCTAGACCGTATGATAGAAGATGCAGAAGAGTTGGGTGCTGATGCAGTAGTCAATGTACGATTTACTACTGCTGCAGTCATGCAAGGAGCATCGGAAATCTTGGCTTTTGGTACTGCTGTCAAACTGAGCCCTATATGAAAACCATAGAAATAAAAAACAAAAAAGCGCGCTATGCTTTTCATCTCATCGAACGCTTTGAAGCGGGCCTTCAGCTCTCGGGATCAGAGGTCAAATCTTTGAGGCTCGGCAATGCCAATTTCAGGGATGCTTACTGTCTGATAGTGGATGGCGAACTTTTTATAAAAAAAATGTACATCGCCGAATACGAACCTGCTAATATATTTAATCATCAGCCAGATAGGGATCGGAAACTATTGCTCAAAAAACGAGAACTCCGTAAAATAGAAAAAAAAGTCCAAGCCAAAGGATTTACCGTCATTCCGGTAAGGCTTTATTTTAATGAGCGCGGATTGGCCAAATTGGAAATAGCCTTAGCACAAGGCAAAAAAGCCTACGATAAGCGTCAAAGTATCAAAGAGCGTGACCAAAAACGTGAATTATCCCGTCTGGATAAAATGTAGCAAAACAAAATGTCATAGCTCATCCAGAAAATGCCCTCTATGCTTTTGGATGTTAAATTTTTTTTGATTATAGGCCTCAGAATTACCTTTAGGTATGGATAAGACCTGCCATTCTTGTTTTTTAATCTGCTTGCACAGATAGACTATTTGCCCAACATGATAGGCGTAATGACAGAGTTGTCGATTAATCGCTTCGGTGATAGTATGACCCATATTGCGAATATAAACCAGGCGATCAAAATCATCTAGTTGGAGATTTTTCAGACTATCAAAAAGACAGTTCCACCCTTCATCCCATTGGTGTTTGATATTATTCAGATCATCCTCTTCAAACTCTCTTTCTCGATTACGCCATTCTTTTTCTCCATCTGTCGTAAGAAAATCAGTCCACCGAGACAACATATTACCAGATATGTGCTTGACGAGTATGGCGATACTGTTCGAGTCCGGCTCCGGCTTGAAGTACCACTCTTGGTCAGAGAGCTGAGCCATACTCCTTTCAGCCAAACTATAGTAGTACTGAAACTGTTTTATCGAACTCTTCAGATAATTATTTATATATTCTTCTTTTGTCATTTTTTTACATCATTTAAGCGCCAGTCATAATCCAAATAATCAATCTTTGCATTTCGGTTTATTTTGATTTCAGAAAATTGTTGGATAAATGACCGCAAATCTCCTGACTTTGTAAAATCACCTTTGAACCATTTAAAAATTTTTGAAATACTGATGTGGTCGTTTTTTAAGATATTACGCTGCGGATCATTTACAAATCTATATGCTGCTCGATCCAGTTGCTCCTCAATATGATCAGCCGTATATGCTTCCGAGGACAATACAGGACAAGATACCGAGGCACAATTGATCGCAAAATGTATCCGTGGTTCGTCAAAATACTTGCGCAATATCCCGTGCTCTATATTGTTTAGGTCATAACATTTTGTCCCAATTTGGATGAACTTGATGTCCCAAACACTATTGACAAAAGGAATTCCCCTTTTGACATCCTTAATGGACTTTACCGGATAATGATCTAAAATTAATTTGACTGTAAAGGCATTGTATGCATTGATCCAATAGGCGAGCTGCTCCGGATGAGACCAAGTATCTGCATCCGGATGTGCTGATGCCAGCAAGCTCAAGTAGCGTAATAGTCTGGCAGAATCCTTACGCATAGCTGCATAATCCATCCTGCCTTGGGCATCGACATGCCGAGCCAGAAGTGCAGACCACTCAGCATGACTAACAGGCTTAGTCCCCGTATGCTTCAGTGGTTTGATCGCACAAGAAGTAAACAGAAACAAAAAAAACATCTTATACATAGTATATGAACTAGGTTTAGTCAAAAAATGTTTCCGTCCAATGCAATCTTCAAAATAATTTTTCTCTTAGAATCGTTGTATTAAATATAATTAATACAAAACAAATCTTACCAGTTATGAAACTATTTCAATTCTCTTTTATCCTCATAGGCGGATTCTTGTTCCAAAACATATGTATAGGGCAGAGCTATCTGGATACGATGTCTCATTTTAATCCAACTACAGGAGTATTGACTACAAGCATTTATAAGGTTTATCCTGATCAGTATGTAATATCTATGGATACTACGGAAATTATTGATCCAAAAACCTATGAGTCCACTATACAGGTGGAAAAGAACAAAATATTTAAGACAGAGCTCATCAAAGAGTATGCCGAGGAGGTACCTACAACTACGGATACGGTAATCCTTATTGATCCAAAGACATACAAAGAAGAAAAAAGGATTGTAAAGAAAAGGGTCAAATAATATGATGAACGCCCATCTCGTTAGATTATAGGGATTAACAATACTCAGTTGAAGCTTGATGCCATAATCTACTCGGTGGCAAAGGGGACTATAAGGTGCGCTATTTGTAAAATATTAGCTGTATATCATTTCGACAAAATTCTAAATTTTGTCCTTTTCCATAATATATAACAGTCAGATTACAAATACTTATAAAAACTGTATAGTTATGTTGAGTCCTGCTGTCTTGTTATGCTTGGTCATTCTTCGGATCTGTGAGATATTCTAATCCTTTATGCATAGCCTTTTCAATAATTTTATAGTCCAAAACCGAATCGGCAACATAGATACACATCAGATCTAACCGACCTTTGAAGGTGATTTGTGCATAAAATTCTGGTTTCGATAAGCGATATGATTCTTTGATGCGTCGCTTGACTTTGTTACGTATAACTGCAGATTTGAAACGTTTTTTGGGTACACTTACTGCAAAACAAGTAGTGAGCGTAGATGCTGAATGACTTTTTTTCCAGTAAAATAATAGTGGATAAAACACTTTGGACTGTCCGCACGCAAACAAAGCTTCAATCTGTTTTTTGTGCTTAAGTCGTTCAGATTTTGAAAAAGAAAATGTTTTCATGCAGGTACGATTGACTTGAAACAACAATATACCTGACCCGATAAGGAACTATATAATACTACTTGACCGGTATTTCTGAAGAAACACTTAATTTGGCTCGACCTCGGGCCCGGCGATTTGCCAGCACCTTACGTCCATTTTTTGAGCTCATACGCGACCTAAATCCGTGTTTGTTTCTTCTCTTTCGGTTCGAAGGTTGAAATGTCCGTTTCATAATAATCTGATTTGTAATTGCCCAAATTTATCCAATGGGAGCGCAAATATAGTATATTAATCCTAAAGACTAGTGATATTGTATCAAAAAAAATATTCAGTCTAATGCAGGGGCTAGTGTTAGCAAGTGTTCTAGCCGTTCATAGCCACTAAGAACTCTTCATTGCTGACCGTACCGCGCATATGCTTTCGTAAGAACTCCATAGCTTCGATAGGTTTCATATCTGCGAGATGATTCCTCAGCACGATCATGCGTGAGAGAACCGCCTCTTCTAGTAGCAATTCTTCGCGTCTGGTACTCGATGAAGTCA
>JAJRUR010000026.1 GCA_024277695.1 Bacteroidota bacterium
CCTCCAAATATCATAGAACAAATAGCTCTCGAAGTCTCGGCTGGCATCCCAACGAGCCAGGGTAACCAATAGCGTTCCATTTCCGCCTTGCCCATCATATCCCAAGGATGTACAAAAATAGCAGCATTGAGCTCTTCTGCTCGTTTAAAAAATGGAAACAGTGCCGGATCGCTTAGGTTCCAGTCGTTGATATGTGAGCCTATTTCTACTCCGGGCATCCCCAATTCTGTCACAGCACGTTCAAGCTCTTGGATAGCTAATTCGGGGTCCTGCATCGGTACGGTAGCTATTCCTACAAATCGCTCCGGCTGGCGACTGACTACCTCAGCGATGTAATCATTGAAGTATCTGCTTGTCTCCAGAGCGTCTTTGGCTTTGGCCCAATAATGAAACAGTACCGGAATGATGGACAGTACTTGGACATGTACTCCGTGATGATCACAGTCTTTGATGCGCGCCTTAGGATCCCAACAGTTGGACTCGATCTCTCTAAAAAAGCGATCACCTTGCATCATGCGCGCTACACATTCTCCACAGTGCTCCAGATGGATAAAATCACCATACCCGAATTTTTCGATCCATCGAGGTACATGCTTCGGCATGATGTGTGTATGGATATCGACTTTAAAAAAATCCGACATATCAGCTTACAGCTTTGGGAGGCTCCATCACATCACCACAATGCGCACATGTCCTCAGTTCTTCATCGCCATAATAGCTATCAAAAATCACCGGCATGTCGGTCTCGATATCATCTAATGTAAAAGGCGCATGATGGAGCAAATGATTGCAAGATTCGCAATACCATTGTAGTCCGTCTTTTACCCCTTCAGGGCGAGGATACTCAACTACAAGACCTACCGTATTCGCTACGCGCTGTGGTGAATGGGGTACCTTGGCAGGCAATAAAAATATCTCGCCTTCTCGGATCGGGATATCTCGAGATTTGCCGTCTTCTTGGATTTTGAGCACCATGTCGCCTTCAAGTTGATAGAAAAACTCCGGGGTTTCGTTGTAGTGATAGTCTTTTCTGGAGTTTGGGCCTCCCACGACCATTATGATGTATTCGCCATCTTTCCAGACGACTTTATTGCCTACGGGAGGCTTGAGCAAATGCCGATTTTCATCGATCCATTTCTTAAAATTTACAGGTGGGTGTATCGTTGCCATGTTTTGGATTTTGGTTGATGTGGCTAAAGTAATCAATTTTGTACAATTTAGTTAGCGCAGTAAGCTAAGACTTCCTTTATAGCTCTTGATCGTACCATTGATATAGCGTACACGTATCACAAAGACATAGACACCGACATCTTGATCCTGTCCGCGATATGTACCATCCCAAGCCTGAGATAAGTCTCCGGGTGTCGTATTGTTACGATCAAAAATAAGATCGCCCCATCGGTTAAAGATACGGAGTTGTTCTATACGCTCTACCTCAGGGCCTGCATAGATGACCCAATAATCATTGCTACCGTCTCCATTAGGGGTAAAAGCATCCGGGATAAAGATATCCGGTCGTGCGACGATGACTTGGGTCCGCGCCCGGACTATACACTGACTATCTACTTCGATCATGAGTGTATATTGGGTAGTCTCTAGGGGTTTTAAGGTGGGATGAAGCTCACCGGGGAGGGTTAATCCATTGTTGGATTCCCATCGTAGCATTGTAATCAGACTGCTGTCAAAACTCAATTTCGGGTCAAGCGTAATCATCTCTCCGAGTTGGATTTGATAGTATTCATCGAGCACTATAGAAAGCGTAGGTGCTTCATGGATAAGGATATTTTGCAAAGTAGAGCATCCGCTTTCGTGCTCTATTTTGAAAGAATAATTGCCTGGCTCCAGCTGTACAGAAACGAAGGGGTCGATCGTGCCAATATCGTCCGAACTTAGCCTGTAGATGCCTGGAGTTGATCGCAAAAAGTCGATAGAAATCTGTCCTTTATCTCCACTACAAGCAGGATCTTTTAGCTCAAGAACGACTTCAAAAGAATCCAAATCAACTACAACGCTGTCTAGCTTGCTACAAAAATTGTTTTGGTCTGTGGTTCGTACGATGTACAATCCCGGCTGATCTACTTCTATGACTGCATTCGTAGGGTCGGTGGTGATCTGTCCGTCAGCAGTATTCCAACTGTATGTGTAGCTCATACTGCTATCCTGTGGTGATATTTTGATCCGAGCTCCTGCACAAGGCAAGGATAAGCCTTCGGGATATATAGTATTTGGCACTCTACGGTCTTCAATAATTTCAAAAGTGATGCTGTCGCTACACAAGTTTATCGTGTCCAGAACTCGGAGTCCGTATTGACCGGGCTGTCGTGCTTCGGCCGAAGTGCTCGTCCCTGTCAGAGGACCTGACCAAATATATGTTCCGCTATGCTCAAAAATACTTTGCGATGCATCGATTGTAACTATCGAATCGCGACAATTGAGTGTGCCTTCGATATCAACAACAGCACGTGGGCTATTCTGGTCAGTGATGATGCTTACTGTGTCCGTACTTGTGCATCCCGAACTTTGATTGCTTATACGCAGGATATACTGTCCGGCCGCATTTACGATGGGTCGGTAGATATCCGTCGTATCCACTATGTTACCTCCGATAGTTGACCAATCCGGTTCAAAATCCGGCCCTTGGCTTGAGGCTCCGGCATCTAGTACGACAAAATTCGGCACACAATACAAGGTATCGGGTAAGGCTATGCGCGCGACGGGGATGTTCTGATCAGCATAGATGACTACCGTATCCAAGGACACGCATCCGCTACGGATATCGGTCACGCTGAGGATATAAGTACCTCCACTACTTACTCTAGGGCGCAAACTCTCCGATCCCGAATCGATCACACCATCCGGACTAGACCATAAGATGATTCGACCGGCAAGGTCGTCCAAAGTAGCTTGGAGCTGAAGATCGGATATACTACAACTCAAACTGTCATCTGCTCCCGCATCGATTATGGGATAGTTGATATTTTCTGCTACGAAAATAGTATCCATGTCTATGCACAAGCTTTGAGCATTGACTACAGTCAAAATATATAGTCCTCCCATATCCACCAGAACAGAATCATCTGAGTTTGATCCGATGATGTTACCATCCGGACTAGTCCAAGAATGAATATCTTGTGGGCTATTGTTTGTGATAGTTGTCCGAATGTGTACCTGAGGAGTTCTGCAACTAATGGTATCCGGAGCTACAAAATCGATTTGTGGGGCGACTGTACTTCCCAGCACTTCCAGGGTGTCGGATGCTATACAAAAATTGACCGTATCCCGAACTTCTAAAATGTATATACCTGCTTGATCTACACGCGCAGTGATTTGTGTCCTATCTCCTAAGATATTGCCATTCGGGGTGGTCCAAAGATAAGCGTATGAGGGGCCTTGACTGGATCCATTGCCTATCAGATGGAGTGTATCACCGCAACGGATTATCCGATCGGGTCCTGCATCTGCTATCGGGGGGGTACGATCTTGATAGACGTAGATACTATCTTGTGTCAGACAGTCATACACTGTATCCCTAAGGACTATGTGATACCAACCCGAATCCGTAGTAGAAATCGTGGAATCATTGACAATATCAAATGTGGATGCTCCAAACCAAAGCGATTCTATATTATTTTGCCGGTATGGGTAGCTGTAGGAGATTGGGACAGAAGCGGTTGCACAATCTAGACTGTCAAATGCAGTCAAATGAACTTGAGGCAATCTATCTAGAAACTCGACAAAGACCGTATCACTACTCGTACACATATTCTGTGCATTAGCCACCGTGAGTACATAGTGCCCTGTCGTATCTACTATGGCTGTAAGGTTGACTACTGAAACGATATTGCCATCCGGAGTTGTCCACTCTAGTGCAAAGGTAGACACATTGGATATAGTAGGTTCAATAGTAAATTGATTTTGATTGCAAAAAAACATCGTATCTTTGCCTGCATTGATCTGTGGAAAATCATTGGAAGTTTTGACTTCAACGGTATCTAGGTCTATGCAGCCATTGCGTATATTGGTGACCCTCAATTCATAGAGACCTGCTTGACTTACTTGAACTGTATTCATATCGCCTAGGATAGTGCCATTGGGATCTTTCCATTGGTAGATGATTTCTACTCCGGTTGAGGATGTAGAGCCGTCTAATACTACGATATTCGTATCGCAGTTGATGGTCTGGTCAGGTCCTGCATCAGCATGGGGTGCCATGTTGTCTTCTATGATGATAAATTGTATGATTTCTTGGCACACCGTGCCTCTATAACTTGCTTCGATGGTCAGTTCATAAAAACCTCCGGCATCTACTTTTACGACACTTTGTGTGGAGTCCGAGCGAAAATTTCCACCTTGAGTCGTCCAACTAAATTTTAGATTTCCGGCACTGACGGTGGCGAAAACACCGATATCTACCAAAGTGTCCAGACAAGTAATATCCGGCTCAAATTGTTCGAGGATGTCGATAGTCAGGACGTGCAGATCCAGATTGTAGATGACATCACAACCTTGATCATCCACAACCATCAGGTCATAGTATTGTCCTGTTTGATCATAGACTACACCATCGATGACGATTTCTTCTCCTTCACAGATTACGGTATCAATATGGATGACTTGAGGGGGATGGACTTGGATGATGACATCGTCCGTAATCTCGCATAATTCTTTCATACTGAAGTCATCCAAGGCAAAGTCATTGCCGAAAGGCTCGGTATTGAGGTCGGTCAGACAGTATTCTACAGAGGTCAAGTCTCCGGAATACCAAAGTATGCTGTACGGCATCCAATCGCACAGGTCAAGACTGACTACATAAGAATCTCCTACTGCTGATCCATCTATTTTGAACTGGAGTTCTGCTGCAGCAAATGGAAATACACTCGTCACCCAGACTTCGAGTTGATAGTAGGTATTGGGCTGGATGCTGACTGTCTGACAAAAGATGTCCACATCGGATGCTCTAGAAGCATTGACTACCATCATGAGACCATTGCCGTTCATGAGCGTATGGTCATCACAAGGCGGAAAATTGCTGTGGACGATATCCGGCGAGGTGGTGAGGCTGTATGTCCCTTCATCTAGGATATCCGCACCGGTAACCGATCGGTAGTCCGAATCAAATAGGGTGTCTCCCTGCTCAAAATCTCCATTTTCTATGAGATTTTGTCCATCGCCATCAAGCGCATATCCTTTGAGTGTAAATACTGTAGTTTGGAATACATCAGCGCTTGGGTCTAAAATGGTCGAATCAGAGACTGAGGGTCCGGGAGACCAACGGATAAATATCGGATCCGGCTCTATCGTACCACTGAGCTGGACGGTTCTACCCGGAGCACACAATTCTTGGTCAGGTCCGGCATCGACTGTCAGATCACATTGGCTGATAGCTACGCTGCTATAGAAAAATAATATCCAGTATAATATGATTTTTGTAGCGTACATCGGGAGTAAATATAATAAAAAGCTATTCCATAGATCGTATTTTATCCAGACGAGCTTGGCTATATATTTTGTAGATTTCAAAATCTTTATGGTTGAGCTCACGGACACGTTGGATAAGTTCTGCGCTCAATTCGGGCATGCGCGAGGCGCTTTTGTTGGCTTGTAGTGCTTGTTTGGGTTTCCAATGGTAGAGTTTAGTAAGTCGATCAAAGTCAGCATTATATTCTTTAGTGTCGCCGATGAGGTCAAATATTTGTGGGTCTGTGTCACGAATAAAACGATGTAGGATGTTTTGGTTTCGAGGTATTTCGATAAACTCTTCAAAACTGCGTGCCATCCTAAGGTACAATCCGTACCGGTGTTCGGGTATATATCCTTTGAGTACATCGGTGAGGTAATTGTAGTTAGAGATCATCCGCTGCAAGGGTTCTCTGATCCAAGTAAAGACCTTAATGTCTTTTGGTATGTGTACCAATTCATTGAGATGATCCCATCTGAAATGTCCGTGGAGTACACGCGTGTTGTGCGCCAGGTCGGTCAGTTTGGCTGGTCGATCATCTATAAATACAGCTTTTTGTGCGATTTTGATATCCAGTCGTTCACAGTTTTTTTTGCCGTATTCTTTCCAAAGAGATAATACCATAGATGTTCCGGCACATTTTGGGATGTGCAAAAAGACCATTTCCAGTTTTGGCAGATAGATTTTGCCGTCTTGCATGGTCGCTTTTTTTACGGGGAGTTTTATGTTCATAGTTTGGAGTATTATTCAAATTCTTTTTCTGATTCCAGTAAGTCTGCAAACTCCGGTCTTCCGCCGAAACAAAATTCGTCATACCATCGTACGATGTCATCATTGTCATGCGTTTCGTAGATAATCTTTCCTTGATCGATGGCAAGGTGTCGGGTACAGATGGAAGTAATTTTTCGGGGTTTTTGTGTGACGATCACGATGATTTTTTCGGGTGCCAGTTCTACGAGTTTGCGCAGGGCTTTGACCTTGAACCGCATATCTCCTACTGCGAGGTTTTCGTCGATGAGCAGGATATCAAAGTCCGAATAGATAGCCGTAGCAAAACCTAGTCGAGCGCGCATACCGGAGCTATAGGAACCAAAAGGTTTGTCGAGGGCTTGGCCGAGGTTGGCAAATTCGATGATCTGATCTTCGTAGGCTTGGAGTCGCTCTTTGGATATGCCTAAGGCAGTCCCTCGGATATAAATGTTTTCTCGGCCGGTAAACATGGTATTCATAGCTGTGGTATTGGCAAATAAGGACATGACATTGCCTCGGATGTCGAGTTGTCCACGATCTGCCGGATAGATACCGCTCATGATTCGTATCAAAGTGGACTTTCCGGAACCATTTAGCCCGATGACGCTCAGAATTTCGTTTTTCTTTACTTGAAGGGATATATCCTCAAGGACCCATCGTTCGTGCTTGCGCAAGGTAGATGTATCCACTCGAATCCCTGCCAGTCGTTTAAATAAATCGACCGTACCATACCACATACTTCCTTGGAGTGTGGTAGAGAATTTTTTATAAATACCATCGAGTCGGATCGATACATCTTTTTTTGGCATCATACATAGAGTTTTTCGATCAGATAAGGAAAAGCTTTTTTGACACGTCCGAATAAGATCAGACCGATGAGCACCACTATAGCTGCGATCAAGAAATAGATTTTGTATTGGTATAGTTCTCCATACAAAATGATATTGCGTACGGAGACCAGCAGATAGCTCACCGGATTGTACGTGATGATTTTGTCTAGGAGTAGGCTTGCTGTTTTTTCAGAATAAATCACCGGGGTCATAAAAAATAATATTCTTAAAAAATAAGTAAAATAGTTAGAGATATCTACAGTTACCACTTGAAATAAGGATAAGATTATCCCTAAGATCAGTGCTAGTCCTATGAGTGGCAATAGAACGATAGGAAATAGAAAAAACCATCCGGATAG
>JAJRUR010000334.1 GCA_024277695.1 Bacteroidota bacterium
ACACCAATATATATCTATAAATTTGGCACCACATTTGTCAAAAATATTTATACAAAATTCTCAAAGAATTTAACTGTGAATAGCCCCAAGGTTTTAACCCGAAAATATATTATGCCATGAATAAATGGGCTGGATTTTAATGAAGACTAGACCAAATCAAAATATATATTAAATATCAAATAATCCGAAAACTAAGGAGATATTTATTAAAGATTTAATCGCAGCAAAAAATCTTCAAATCAATACAAGGACTAGAATGACATGGAGCATTTATTGTAAGAAGAATAAAAAAAGTATTTAAAATAGCGTGAGCATATACCGACAATTATTAAATAAAGAAAAAAGTATTTCAGTCACCGGACTGGGATATGTAGGACTGCCATTAGCCTTGGAATTTGCAAAATATTTTAGGGTCATCGGCTTTGATATCCATCAACAACGTGTAGAGATGATGAAGCGAGGGATCGATCCAAGTCGAGAATTAGACGCAAGTGCTTTTGTGGATAAAGACATCGAATTTACTACGGATCCGGATGTACTAAAGAAGGCACATTTTCATATAATTGGAGTCCCTACCGATATTGATGGACATAAAGTACCTAATCTCAAACCGATCATTGGCGCAAGCCGTTCCGTAGGCAAAGCCCTCAAAGCGGGAGATTATGTAGTCTATGAGTCCACGGTCTATCCCGGATGTACCGAAGAAGATTGCCTACCTGTATTGGAGGAAGAAAGCGGGCTCAAATTAGGCGATTTTAAATTGGGCTATTCACCGGAGCGCATCGTACCGGGAGATAAAGTCAGGACCTTGACCAAAATATTAAAAATAGTCAGTGGTAGTGATGCCGAAGCACTCGAAGAGATTTCAAAAATTTACGAGCACATTATAGAAGCAGGTATTCATAAAGCGGCATCTATAAAAGTTGCTGAAGCTGCCAAGGTGATAGAAAATACACAGCGCGATATCAATATTTCTCTGATGAATGAGCTGGCCATTATTTTTGATAGAATGGATATAGACACCAATGCAGTCATTGAAGCAGCCGGAACCAAATGGAACTTTCATAAATACTATCCCGGATTAGTGGGAGGACACTGTATCAGTGTAGATCCGTTTTACTTGATGCACAAAGCCAAAAAACTCGGACTAGACCCGCAAGTCATAGCCGCCGGCAGAAGAGTGAATGATTATATACCACACTTTATCGCCAAGCGCCTCGTACAGACTTTGCTTGAAAAAGACAAAAATCCTTCCGAATGTCGTGTACTCGTCATGGGAGTTACTTTCAAAGAAGATGTTGCAGACATCCGCAATTCAAAAGTTGTGGATTTGGTCAGAGAATTAAAAGATTACTCCTTGGAAGTTGACCTGATAGACCCATGGGCTGATCCTGAAGAAGTGCTACGCGAATATGCCCTACAACTGAGCCCATCGCCTTCCGGCCGGTACGATGCTATCCTTGTGGCAGTAGGCCACAAAGCCTATCGCCGGATGACTCGAGAGGACTTTGTCCGACTGTCCAAAGGAGAACCAATGCTCTTTGACATCAAAGGAGTCTATTCGGAGGATATTTCGGATCAATATTGGAAACTGTAATCCAAGCGGTTTAAATAATTTGGTTTTTTTGACACCAATCTGTATAGAATAATTTTGTCAGCAGATAAATTATATTTTGCTCATCCAACGGCCGTTATCGACGAAGGATGTGTCATTGGGGAGGGAACCAAAATTTGGCATTTTAGCCATATCATGCCCAATTGTCAAATAGGAAAAAATTGTAACCTGGGACAAAATGTAGTCGTATCTCCGCAGGTCATTTTGGGCAATAATGTCAAAGTCCAAAATAATGTTTCTATATATACCGGCGTGATCTGCGAGGAGGATGTTTTTTTGGGTCCGTCTATGGTTTTTACCAATGTCATCAATCCGAGAAGTGCTGTTATCAGAAGAGACCAATATCAAAAGACCCTAGTCAAAAAAGGAGCGACTATCGGTGCCAATGCTACTATAGTGTGCGGTCATAATATCGGGGAGTATGCTTTTGTCGGTGCGGGTGCTGTCATCACAAAAGAAATTCCGGCATATGCTCTGATCGTTGGTAATCCCGGCAAGCAAATAGGCTGGATGAGTGCTTACGGGCATAGATTGACATTTGATAAGAAGGGCTTAGCTATCTGCCCGGAGAGTGGTGAACAGTACCTTTTGAAGAATGACAAAGTGCAGAAAATCTATACATAAATCCTCTTAAAGAAAAAGCCATAAACACTAGCGACCCATGCGGTAAAATAAAAAAACCAACATCAAATAAAATACTAACTCATGTCCAATCATCTCTCAACCATCGCCAAAATTCCTATGGTAGATCTAGTCAGTCAGTATCAACGACTGCGCTCCGAAATAGATCCTGCCATCCAAGAAGTACTGGATACTGCTCATTATATAAAAGGTCCGATAGTATCTGCTTTTGAGCAAGAGCTCGCCAGCTATATGAACTGTAAGCATGTAATCGCTTGCGCCAATGGTACCGATGCACTCCAAATTGCCTTGATGGCGCTAGGACTAAAACCAGGAGATGAGGTCATCGTACCGGCATTTACCTATGTAGCAACGGCAGAGGTGATCGCTCTATTGGGATTGACTCCGGTGATGGTAGATGTGGATCCTAATGATTTTTGTGTACGAGCAGAGCATATCGAATCAGCGATTACAGACAAGACCAAAGCCATTGTGCCGGTGCATTTGTTTGGGCAAGGCTCCGAGATGGAGGCTATATTGGCTCTAGCCAAAGAAAAAGGCATTTATATAGTCGAAGACAATGCCCAAGCTATCGGAGCGGAATTTTATCTTTCGGACGGGTCCGTCAAAAAGCTGGGAACTATTGGAGATATCGGGACGACTTCTTTTTTTCCATCTAAGAATCTGGGTTGTTTTGGAGATGGAGGTGCCTTGTTTACCAACGATGATGATCTGGCAGAGAAGATACGCATGATCGCCAATCATGGACAATCCAAAACCTACTACCACGATGTGGTCGGGTGCAATTCGCGCCTAGACGCTGTCCAAGCGGCTGTCCTTCGTGTCAAGCTCAGACATTTAGATGATTTTGCGGCTCGACGACAAGCTGTAGCAGACTACTATGACCAAGCTTTTGAGTCCGTAGAATGGCTTGATATCCCTTATCGCAATGCAGATTCCAGCCATGTCTTTCATCAGTATACATTAAAAATAAAAAATGGAAAGCGCGATACTTTACGCATCCAACTGAAGGAAGAAGCTATCGCTCATAATGTCTATTATCCGGTACCGCTCTACAAGCAAAAGGCATTTGCAGGCTATTGGGACGCAGAAAAAAAATTACGGACTACAGAGGCGCTTTGTGACATGGTGCTCTCCTTGCCTATACATACGGAAATGCGTGCGGAAGTGATGGAGCGGGTGGTGGAAGGAGTAAAGAAATTTAGGATATGAAAAAATGGATACCACTTAACAAGCCGTATCAATCCGGAAATGAATTGAAATATATTCAAGAAGCGATTGCGTCGGGTACTATATCCGGAAATGGTATTTTTACTAAGAAGTGCCAGCGATATTTTGAAAAAAGATATGGATTCAAAAAATGCCTTTTGACTACTTCGTGTACAGATGCTTTGGAGATGGCTGCCATTTTATTGGATATTCGACAGGGCGACGAGGTAATTGTTCCGTCTTACACCTTTGTGTCATCTGCCAATGCTTTTGTACTCAGAGGTGCTCGGATAGTATTTGCTGATAGCAGGTCTGATCATCCTAATCTAGATGTGGAGCACATCAAAAAATTAATAACCTCGAAGACAAAAGCCATAGTCGTGGTACATTATGCAGGGGTGGCTTGCGCAATGGATGAAATAATGGCTCTTGCCGAAGAACACGGAATCTATGTCGTCGAAGATGCAGCTCAGGCGATAGATAGTTATTATAAAGGGAAGCCATTAGGGGGTATTGGCCATTTAGCGGCTTTTTCATTTCATGAAACCAAAAATATTATATCCGGAGAAGGAGGAATGTTAGTGATTAATGATGAGCAGTTTAAGGAGCGATCAGAAATCATCTGGGAAAAGGGGACCAACCGATCCGCATTCTATAGGGGTGAAGTGGACAAATATGGATGGGTAGATATTGGCTCTTCTTTTTTGCCATCTGATATGATTGCAGCTTATTTGTATGCACAATTGGAGCAGTTGGATGATATTCAAAAACGGCGGTTAGCTATTTGGAATATGTATAATGACAGACTTAAAGATCTATTTTCTGACCAAAAATTTAGACTACCCAAAATACATAAAGAGGCTACGAATAATGCGCATATGTATTATTTATTATGTGATAGTATTGGGCAACGGGAGAGGCTGATTAAATACTTAAAAGATAAAAACATTCATGCGGTGTTTCATTATTTATCCCTTCATGAAAGTTCTTATTATACCAAAAATTATTCCGATGATGAACTTGTAAATTCTGCCTATTTCACAAATTGTTTATTGCGCTTACCTTTGTACTACGAAATAACGGAGCAAGAAGTAAATGAGGTTTGCGATGCCATTGCGGGATTTTCGTTTTCTTAGATTATTGTTTATAGCACTCTAATATGTATAAAGTATATTGATGAAATTCGTGCAAAAAATAAAAAGAATTCTTGGAATATCCGGAGCAAAGATATTCGAAACTAATATAGAATATTGGGAAGAAAGGAGTAAGAAATATGGTGCAAAAGCAGTGCTAAATTTGGGATTACTGGACAAAGAAAATGAAATATTTGAGATACAAAAGCAAGCAATAATTCCTCACTTGAAAGCTGCTTTGGATGGTACAGAGCAAACTTTATTGGATTTTGGCTGTGGTCCCGGTCGTTTTTCGAGCTATTTGGCCAAAGTAACGAATTGTAAGGTGATAGCAGTTGATCCTATACAGTCCTTACTTGATGCAGCACCGAATCAGGATAATATAAGCTATAGGCTGATAAAAGACGGGGCGATTCCGGTAGCCAATGCATCTATTGATGTTTTGTGGGTATGTCTAGTGCTGGGAGGAATAAAAGACAAAGAGATTCCGTCTGTTGTAAAGGAGTTTAAGAGAGTGCTTAGGCCAGGCAGCTTGGTTTGTTTTGTCGAAAAGACAGCTCCTGTACAGTATGCCGAGTATTGGCGTTCTAGAAGTGAGGAGGATTATATAGAAATGTTTCCGTTTTTGGAAGTTGAAAAAAAAGGAGAGTATATGGAATTGGATAGTACTATATCTATTTTTATAGGAAGAGAATATTTCTCAGATTTTTCAAAAACTTTAAAAATATCCCATCGTGTTTAGTTTGTGATGATTAGGAAGTATAAAAAATTTAAACTTTCCAGACCATTTAATTGGTTAATATTTGAAATAATTCTTCCGGATCTTTCTGAGGCAATCAAGCTGTATGCTAAGGGAAAATTATTGGATATCGGTTGTGGTGAGAAGCCCTTTAAAAGCTTGACAGAAGGTTATATAGAAGAGCATGTGGGAGTTGATCATAACGAAACTTTTCATGATAAAGGCAATATTGATATTTTCGGATCGGCATATGCGCTACCTGTAGAAGACAAGTCTTTTGATACAGTGCTGTGTACAGATGTTCTTGAGCATCTGGAAGAACCGGATAAGGCTATTAACGAGGCTTATCGAGTACTTAAGCCGAATGCGTACGCCATTTATACTGTCCCATTTTTTTGGCATATTCATGAAGCTCCAAGGGATTTTTACAGATTTACAGAGTTTGGGCTTAGGTATTTGTTTGAAAAAAACAACTTTACTGTGGTATCTATCCAGCCACTATCCGGTTTTATCGTGATGGCAAGTCAGGAGTTTTGCTATTATTTGTGGAGTGGCAGAAGGGTTTTGGGTGGAAAGTGGAGTCCTTTTTATTGGGCAATATTGGCTCTAATACAGTGCATACAGTACGTTGCTCTATTTATGAACAGGTATGACAAAAGTTACCAATTTTCTATAGAATATTTGATTGTGGCTAAAAAGAACGCATCAGATCGCAATGCGTAATCAAAAAAATATTTTTATCTTAGGTTGTGAACGATCGGGGAGTACTTGGCTCTCCAATATCTTTGATGCCCATAGCAAGGTAGAATATTTTATGGAACCTTTTGCGGATTATATTGATATCTTCCCGGGTTTTCCTGATCGGAATTTTTATTATCCTCCTATACCAAATGAAGAGGTGGAGCAGTTCGTTCTAGAAAAAATGACATTACTTCCTAAGTACAAATACTATTTATTTTATGCACCTTCAAAAAAATTATATCTTCAAAAGATAGATTTTTTTTTGTACGGAGCAGCAAGAAAGTTATCCACTACTTTGAAGCAACCCTTAAATATCAATTTGCTGAGATTTAGTGTGTTGAATCTTAACAGAATACAAGGAGCGATAGAACCAATAAAAAAATCAAATTTAACGCATAAACTGTATAAAGAATTACGTTTAAATTTTAAGATTAACTTACTTGCTCGTTGTTATTCTGATGCAACTTATATAGTGACGATCAGAAATCCCTATGCACAAATACAATCTATTATAGAATTATTTGGAAGAGGAAGCTTGGGTGAATTGAAGAAATATCTTCGCACTTTCGGCTTACAAAACTATAACAATCCAAGATTTGAACGATTTAGACCGATTTTGGCACAATATCATCAATTTGAACTTTCTGTTAAATTGCTATTATGGTGGATCATAAATTATGAGACGCTTATAGAGGATTTGAGAGCAAATTCGCTGGATCATATGATCGTCTATCATGAAGAGCTTTCGGATGACCCCGCCAAACGTGTATCTTACCTAATGGACAGATGTTCTCTGAAGTTGAGCGATGAGGTCAGTCGATATATTCTTGAGTCGAGTCAGAAATCGGGCAGTAAAAATCCCGTGGACACGCATAGAATGTCCTCCTCGTATTACAAAGAAAGAATAGCGGCACTGGATCCCAAATTTATAGATCAACTTAAAAGCTACTTTGAAAAGTATTCTACTCTAACCGAATTAAGAGAAAGATACTTGTAGATCAATATATTCTAAGTTAAGATAGCATATTCTTTAAAACTAAGACAATAAAAGTAATTACTTTTCTATGATGTTTCCAGATTTGACCCATATACATTTTCGCTATCCGGATATACCTACAATGATATCGGAAGATGAAAAAAGATATCTATACTGGCTCGCTTCAAAAATATATACAGGACAGGGGGTTATTGTTGAAATAGGTCCTTGGCTAGGTGGAAGCACATTTTGTTTGGCCGCCGGACTTGCGCACAATTCTCTGATAGACAAGAAGAAAATTGTAGTATATGATAATTTTATTTGGAGACAATTTATGCAACAAAGGTATCCTTTGCCTATCCGTGAGGGTGAATCCTTTTTGCCTTTTTTTAATAATTTTATCCAAGAGTACTCCGATTTGATTTCAGCGCACCAAGAGTCCCTCCCCGATGAAAATATTTCTGATGATAGCTACCTCGCCAATAGGAGACAAAGAGATGAGGAAATTAAGCAATTGGTCAAACACAAAGGTTCAGATAAAGTAGAGGTATTGTTTATAGATGGGGCTAAGTCGTGGAGTGGCATGAAATATTTACTCCAAGAATTTAATCGATATTTTATACCCGGTAAGACCTTATTTGTATGTCAAGATTATAAATTTTGGGGATGCTATTGGGTTATAATTATATTAGAGATGTTTTCGGAACAACTATCTATAGAACATATATTGAGCAATAATACTGTGAGCTTTAAACTGGATCAGCCTATTAGTGAAAATGAAATTAACCATATCCCTGATTTTAGTGTATTTGGTATAGAGGAGGGACTCCAATTAATAGAAAATGCTGCTCAGAGATTAGATCGTTTTGGTGATAAACTAGGAGGTCGAATAGTGCGAATAAATAAAGTAAGGTTTTTGTTTAATAAAGGAGAGAAAGAAAGTGCATTAAAGATGTTTTTTGAAATCGAAAAAGCATGGCCATTGATGCTTAACTCTAATCATTTGGATCATGCCAGATCTTGGTTATCAGGGCAAATGTCGGATGAATTGTTGGATACCACCTGGACTAAATTTAAAAGGATATCTCGAAAAGCAACTCAAAAAATTAAAAATTTGAAATCAGCCCTTGTCAAATAGTTTATGCCGTCCAAGCTAAAGGTAAAAACAATTCAAGGGTTATGGTGGAGTGGTGCTGCCCAGGCAGTAACCCAGATATTGTATTTTATTATTTCTGCAATACTGGCGCGATTACTCGTACCCGAAGACTTTGGCTTGATAGGGATGATAGTTATATTTACCGGATTTGCGGCTTTGTTTGCCGAATTGGGATTTTCTACAGCTTTAATACAAAATCAAAATACCAACGAAAAACATTTTTCTTCCGTATTTCGGCTTAATATAGTTGTTGGCATATTATTAGCTGCCCTAACATATTTTACTGCTCCGATGTTGGCAAAATTTTATCAAGAGCCAAGACTTGTATTGATTACCAAAATGATTGCCTTTAATTTTATAATTACATCCTTGATTTCTGTTCAATTTGCTCTGTTATCCAAGTCTTTAGAATTTAGAAAACTGGCAATTATAGAAATCAGTTCGGTAGTTGTCTCTGGTATAGTAGCTATTTATATGGCCCTTAGCGGCTATGGTGTTTTTGCTCTCGTATGGCAATTACTGGTATTTAGTTCAGTACGTGCCGGATTGCTATGGTTTAAGACACATTGGACCCCCAAATTCGTCATGGACGGGTCTGCCTTGAAGGAATTGCTGCATTATAGTGCTCACTTGATGGGGTACAATATATTTATCTATTGGGTTAGAAATGCTGATAACTTATTGATAGGCAAAGCTATAGGTTCATCAGGCTTAGGAATTTACTCTAGAGCTTACTCTACGATGTTGCTACCGGTACGTCAGATATCTGCTACTATTTCTAAAGTGATGTTTCCTGTTTTGTCTCAAATACAGGATGACAAACTACGTGTCAAAAATATTTATCTCAAAGTTATAGGAATCATCGCCCTAGTAAGTTTTCCCATGATGTTTGGTCTCTTTGTAGTGTCCGAATATTTTGTTTTGGCGATATTCGGCGAAAAATGGGTAGATGTAATTGAGGTCTTGCAAATATTATGTTTTTTGGGACTCTACCAATCTATCGCTAGTACTGTGGGACTTATATATAATTCTCAAGGAAGAACTGATTGGCAGCTTTGGTGGGGAGTATTTAGTGGAATACTGACTTTTATAGCATTTGGTATCGGTATCCGTTGGGGAGTGATAGGCATCGCTATAGCGTATTCTGTACGCGTTTATAGCACTGCATATTTTAATTTTTCGATACCCGGAAAGCTCATTGGTATGCAGGTGTATGAGATAATTCAAAAGTTGTTCGGTGTGCTGGTTTGTTCTTATGTCATGGCAGTTTCTGTTTATATATTTCAAAGTTTATTGCCGGAATTTTGGAGTTATTGGCAATATTTGGTTTTGGACGTAATGGTCGGTATAGTCGTCTATACCATGCTGATACATGCACTTAAGATAAAACCTTATATGGAGCTAAAAGAACTTGTGTTGGAGTCAGCCGCCTGGGAAACATTTATCGGCAAAATCAAAAACAATGCCTAAGAATATTGTAGTGGTACATGCCTTGGATAATTATCTGTCAACAACGATGAATTGGATATATAATATTATTTCTAATTTTAGAAAAGTCCAAAATGTAGTCGTTGCCAAAAATTATTATAAAAATAACTTTTATAACAATGAAATTACATTTATTGACTTTCCGTTGAGGACATTTAGATCCGTCACCGGAAAAAACCCTGCATCGATTGTACTCAGATCCACGGATTTTGTAATGAAGAATACCATACGGTTCATCTATCCGCTCTATATACGTCGAATATTAAAAGACCAAAAGCCAAGCATTCTCCACGCTCACTTTTCCTATATGGGATGGGAGTTTCTACCTGTAGCCAAGTATCTGGATATCCCATTGGTTGTTTCATTTTATGGACTGGATTATGAACAATTACCGCATAAAAAACCAAAATGGAAGAGTAGATATAAAAAACTATTTGGAGATGCGAGCCTTATTTTATGTGAGGGACATCACGGTGCACAAATACTTATGAATATGGGTTGTCCCAAAAATAAAATAAAAGTCGTCCAATTAGGTGTGAACGTCGGTAAGATTCCTTTTTATAAACGCACAAAACAAGCCAATAAGCTAAAATTGATACAAATTGCTACTTTTCGTGAAAAGAAAGGATATATATATACTATAGAAGCATTTGCAAAAGCCTCGGAGAACTGCCCAAATATGACACTGACCTTAGTAGGCGGAAACGAACACAACGGAATCAGAGAAATGGTGGATAAAAGAATCTCTGAGCTCGATATACAAGACCGAGTCGTTATTGAGGATTATGTGGATTTTGATACCCTTTACGAGTTTCTAAAAAAGTTTGATGTTTTTATACACCCGAGTTGCTATGCAGCAGACAGAGATTGTGAAGGTGGTGCACCTATCGTATTATTAGATGCTCAAGCAACGGGAATGCCTGTAATATCTACTAAGCATTGTGATATTCCGAGCGAAGTGATGGATGGAGAAACCGGAGTACTCTGCGATGAAAAAGATGTGGAAGGTCTGGCAAAGGCGATTGAATATTTTTACGGACTGGATGAAGTGGAGATGCATACTTATGGACTCAATGCTCGAAAGCATGTGGAAGCACATTATGATATATTGAAGTCAAGCAGTCATTTAGAACAGGTTTATGAGCAATTATTGGAAAAAAAGTGACTAGCTGATCGTACATCATGGTGACAAAATTACAATTACTCAAGTTTCGGTAGTTAAAATCAATAAATCGAGGTTAAATAAATCAACTTTCCTGAAAAAAAGGATATGGATTACACCGAAAAATATTTATTTGAGTGGATAACATGAAACAAATGGTGAGTAGCTCGCTCCTAAAGCGCTATACCAATATGTATACCTACGGTACTACTACTAACCGTTTGCTCCTCCGGAGCAGATGACAAAATAGCTTAATGCAAAAAAGCCCCAGCAGAGCGACCTATGTTTGTAGCCCAAGTAGGGCGACCTGTAAAATATGTTCATTATATACACAAAAATATATTTCAGAAACAATACGAAGCGCAATCAAAAATTATTATTCATCTTTGGGTAAGGTTACACGATTCCGGACAGTTTTTATGCGTAGTCTGACAGAAAGCCCCTTAAAAATTTGTTGAATATTTCAAAAGATGCGAAGCAACCAGTGGTGATTTCGAGATTATTTGTATATTGTATCGGGAGTTGTTTTTGTTATTTGTGCCTACAATATACTGAAATTCAGCTAATTATAGGAAAAATAACTTCCTTTTTTTCTATTTTGTAACTGCCGAAACTTGAGGCTTTTATTTTATGAAAATGCATATGAGCAATAGTATTTTTATAATATGTAGTTTTTTGACATTTGGTTTTGCTTCAGCAAGTATTATCGATCTTATTGCGACTCAAGAAGGAACTGGTGACAAAAATTGCGACGATCATTTTCTATTAATTTATGGAGATCCTACCAAAGCTGAACAGTCGCATGTGATTATTCCTACTTCTGATTCCCAATATTATATAGCAGGTGTTAGTGACGGTGAATTACTAATAGTCAAATTTAAAAGTAATGGTGATACTCTTTGGGCTGTGACCAGTGATATATTTGAAGATAATGGACGCATTATTTTATTTGATCTGAAAGAGGATAGATCTGGTTTTTTAATTGGAAGTGGCTATCATCGATTAAATAATATCTTGACTGGATATGTATATAAATTTGACCCTTTAAATAAAACGTTTTTATGGGTTGTAAAAAAGAATAATTTGGGGCCTTTAGAGATTGTAGAGGATGTTTACCCGGATAAGTATGTAATTACCGGATTTGTTGATAATTGTGATGAAGGTATTATATTGGAAATAAATAAGGATACAGGTGTTGTGAATAAATCAACAGCTCTAAAAATCGGTGGTTGTCAAGAATTTAATTCTTCAGTCGTTGTCGATGGATTTTTGTATTTGTCGGGAAGGTATACAAATAGAACTATCAGTAGCTTTGATAGGATGAGAATTGCTCTGAGTAAATTTGACTTAAGTGGTAATGAAATTTGGACAAAACTATATTTACAAGATGCATTCAATGTAAATGCAAGAGTTTATGAAGGAGATCTTAATATATTTAATGATGAAATTGCCATTTTGGGTTGGGGTGATCACGATGGGATTGATGCTAACAATATGGATGTTTTTTTGATGGCTACTGATTTTGATGGTGATATTAAGTGGGCAAAAAGATATGTATTAAATCCTACTTATTCTTTTAGAGCACTTACCATGGTGACCAATAGC
>JAJRUR010000335.1 GCA_024277695.1 Bacteroidota bacterium
ATTGGTCATTGCTCGAGAGATTCTCAAAGGAAAATAGTACACAGAGACGGTAGAGGACTATTACTCCTAGACAGTCTAGCTGCTACATTGTCGCTTACTTGCTTCCGTAACAGCCTATCGGTGTGTCGACACGCAAGTATGTGGCGATTGTCTGCTATTTGCTGCTTACTGTATAATGATATCTGTTTAATAACCAATAAAATACATATTATAAAAATAAGGAGTGTTATTGGATATTCTCAATATCTATAAAATAGATTGTACTAAGCTATCTCTACTATCATAGCCAAGGCGAGGTTTACCACACAGCAGCCTGTGGGCTAAGGGGCGGCGGTCGGTATTACTGTTGTGTAGTGGCTACTCTAGGTGAAGTTTTTATATAATATCTTCGTAGGGAAGATCAGCTGATCTTTCGCTGATAGATACGATACCTCTTATAAGGATATGCATTCATATTGAGCATACCTTGGTTCATCATTTCGTTGTTTTCAAGAACCCAAGAGCCCTCCCCGGCTTTAATTCCGTTTTTTCTGCTGTTTTCTATGATGCGTGCATAGAAAAGAGCCTCGATACCTAGTTTTCTATACTCGGGTATTACCCCCAAGGTGATAATCCTTAGCATATCGATATTCTTTTGTCCCAGCAGCAGTTTAAAAATACCTGTAGGTAGCAATCGACCTCGCTTGATTTTTATCAAAATTTGATTGATATCAGGAATTGCCAGAGCGAAACCAATGCCTTTTCCATTGACTTCGGCTATGGGGCAGTATTCGGTTTTTATGATGGATTTGAGATTTTTGGCAAGAAAGTCAAATTCGGCTTCAGTAGGTGGTACAAAGCCCCAGTTATTTTCCCAAGCTTGGAGATAGATATCTTTGACCAGTTGGAGTTCTTTTTTGAAGTCTTTCATGCGGAGGTAACGTATAGTGATACCTTTGCGTTTTAGTCGCTCTTCGAGTAGTTTGCCGAGTCGTACGGATTTTTGGGATACTGTATCTTGGGGTACATAATAGGCGAGAAGATCCATTTCTTTGAGGAGTCCCCAGCGTTCAAGAAAATCTTGGTAATAGGGATAGTTATAGGTCATTTCTACTACCGGTGGTCGATCGAAGCCTTCGATGAGGAGACCTGCAGTATCATTGGTACTGAAGTTAGTAGGGCCGGACATCACGTTGAGATTTTCGGTTTGTAACCAGTTGCTTACATGGTCTAGTAATCTACGGGCTACTTCATAATCTTCGATGACATCAAAGAAGCCAAAAAAACCTTTGGGCTCACCCGAAAAGTCGATGTATTGATTATTGCGGATTGCTGCTATTCTACCGACGATTTCTCCTTGTTTTTCGGCCAAAAACAAGTCTGCTTTGGAGTGCTGGAACCAAGGGTTTTTGTCCGGTGACATGAGTTCTTTCATTGCCACAAAAAGTTGGGGTACGTAGTTCGGGTCGTTTTTGTACAGCTTATGCGGAAAATCAATAAAGGTTTTTAGATCGCTTTTTGTATGGACTTTCCTGATATTCATGCCGACTAGGATTGAGCTAGTTTGGGTATATCGAGTATTTTGAATATTCTATCGATTTTATCTATAGAAATATCGATTTGATCGGTAGTATGGGTAGCCATGAGGGAGTAACGTATGAGGGTACTATCCGGCGGAACAGCCGGTGATACGACAGGATTGACAAATACGCCATCTTCTTGGAGCATGGCGGTGAGCTTAAAGGTTTTCATATCATCTCGGATATATACCGGCAAAATCGGTGATTGGGTATGTCCTATATCGAAACCTCTTGCCCTGAACTGCTCCATGGCATAATGGGTGTTGTCCCAAAGTTTTTGGATGCGCTCGGGTTCGGACTGCATCAGGTCGAGGGCAGCTAGGACACTGGCAGCATTGGCGGGTGCAATGGAGGCACTAAAGATGAGCGACCTGGCGTGGTGCTTCAGGAAGTCTATAGTGTCGAGATCTGATGCAATAAAACCTCCGATTGATGCCAATGACTTGCTAAAAGTACCCATAATGAGGGAGACTTCGTCGGTCAGACCAAAGTGATCTGACGTACCTTTGCCCATATTGCCCAGAACGCCTAAGGAGTGTGCGTCATCGACCATGATATCTGCATTGTATTTTTTTGCCAGTTGGACGATGCCCGGCAAATCGCAGATATCACCTTCCATACTGAAGATTCCATCCACGACGATGAGTTTGACGGGTGCGTCTTTGTGATGGATCAATTTTTTTTCGAGATCTTCGAGGTTATTGTGTTTGTATTTTTTGGTTTGAGCAAAAGACAGTCTTGCTCCATCAATGATACATGCGTGGTCGTACTCATCCATGAGGATACAGTCTTGTCTTCCGACTACGGACGAGATTACACCGAGATTGACTTGATATCCGGTACTAAACACGATGGCTCCTGCTTTGCCTACAAAGCGTGCAAGTTTTTCTTCGAGTTCGAGGTGGAGGTCAAGTGTACCATTTAGAAATCGTGATCCGGCACATCCTGAACCATACTTATCAATGGCTTTTTTGGAGGCTTCTTTGAGTTTGGGGTGGTTCGTCAAACCGAGATAACTGTTGGAGCCGAACATCAACACCGGTTTGCCGTCCATATAGACTACGGTATCCTGATCGGACTCGATGGGTCTGAAGTATGGATATAGTCCGGCTTTCCGCACATCATTAGCTGCTTCGAATTTTAGGAGTTTTTTCTGTAGTGCTTTCATTGATGAATTCTAGTTTTAAAAAAAGAATGATCAAAAACGTCATATCGGACTTAATCTAATATTAAGATATGCGCTTAAGCATTCGATCCATATGTTTTTTGAGTATTGATTTAAAAAGCCATTTTTCTAAAACGAATAAAGTAACAGCAGCTATAATGATGCCCAACAATACATCGATGACATAATGGTGATTTAGATACACTGCTCCTAACCATATGCTCAATGTAAGGCACAAAAATAATAAAGTTAACCAATGTTTACCAATTTTGAGGCTATAGAAGATCAAAAGCACAGGAAAGGCAGAGTGCATACTAGGTATAGCGGCAAAAACTGCTGATCCTTTGCTGTAGAGGTTTTCGAAAATCGGGATTCCAATGAATTGATCTACTCGGATGAGTCTGGCTGCATTGCTGGCAGTTTGTGCTATAAATTGGTCTCCGTACAACTCGTAATACCACGGAGGAGCTGCCGGATACAGGTAGTATCCTATGAATCCAAAAATATTGGCAACAAAGAAAGCCATCCAATACTTTAGTGTTATTTCTTTGTATCTAAAGAAACAATAAAGTGTAAAGAGTATCGGTGCGGGTACCCAAAATAAGTAGGCTATTCCGGTGATCAGATCGAGGATAGGATGGTGATGGATTCCAAAATACTCATTGAGCGTGATAGTACCATTAGGACTCTGCAAGCCAAACCAAGCTTTTTCGAGAAGGTATAGATCCTGAATATGAACGCGCTGTATCAAATAATTGGGATATACTCTTAACGAATCAAAGATCACCCAATATAAAATGAATAGTCCAAAGGCAAAAACCAGCTTTTGACTAGTGGGATGCGCTACAAATAATAAACTGAGTACACCGACTAATATCGCATGATCGGATCGAAACCCGATAAAAAAGTAAACCCAAAACAGATAAAGTCCAAGTAAGGAAAAGAATACTATATTTTCTTTTTTAGATCCTTTTAACATTAAAATCGTCTTTTTAGGAGGCTTGTGGATTATTTAAAAGTGGTGCCGATGATGCGATCCCAAAGGTCAGAGCTGACTCCATAGCCCAGTTTTGGATTTTTGAAGTGGTGATTCATATGGTTTTTTTGGATCGTACGCCAGTACTTATTGTTGATTTTGCTGTGATGTATCGCATAGTGCATCATATCATAAATGATATAACCCAAAATAAATCCTGCAAAAAATATATTTGACCAATACGAAGGAAGTAACAAAGAAAAAAGTTGGTAAAATAAGAAAGCCAGTGGAATACTGACCAATGGGGGCATGACAAGTCGACGACTATCGTTGGGGTAGTCGTGGTGTACTCCGTGTATCAAGAAGTGTATTTTTGCACCGAGCTTCCCCGGAAGCTCAAAATGAAAAACGTAACGATGCAATACATATTCGGCAAAACTCCAAAAAAAACTCCCAAAAAGGAATAGAAGAATCAGACTACTCGTCGTCAAAGACATCTCTTCAAGTGCTTCTCTGATATTATATAATACGACCGGTACAAATATAATCAAAGGGACACTCCAATGTACTTTTGTAAAAAAATCCAGCAAGGGATTATTGAACAAACGGATGCTCTCGTCTTTAGTGGACACAAAGTGTTTGGCCATGGGTTGATATTTATGTGTTTTCTAGTATTTTTTTGCTGTAAAGTAGTCTTTTGAGCGCTGTTATATTAGATAGTATAGCCAGAATAAATATTGGAAAAGTAAATATAGAAATCGCTTCGAAGAGCGGAATGGGAAATCCGGTGGGTTGTATTTTGTAGCCTTCGGGAAAGAACTGTCCCAAAAACCCGCAAGCCATGGCAGAGATACCGATCAAAACGATACGTTCGGGACGTTGCATCACCCCTACACTTGCTGTTACCCCCAGCCCTTCAGCTCGAGCTCTAGTATAGCTCACCATGATCGATCCGATCATGGCGATAAAGGCAAAAATAGAACTCCAAAAATAATTTTGAGATACTAGATAATAACAGATGCCCAGAAACATAAACAATTCGCTATAGCGGTCAATGACGGAGTCATATAGTGCTCCATATCTGCTGCTCTGATCAGTAAGTCTGGCCAAACGACCGTCCAACATATCAAATAATCCGGCTACCAAGATTACGACACCGGCCCAACCGATATATCTGAGATCATAGCGATCAGAATGTTCAGCTCCAAATATAAAAATAGCCATTGCAAGCAGGTTGAGGACAAACCCAAATGTGGTAAGAATATGTGGGGTAAGTCCCATTTTGTGCAGCAATCGGACAAAGGGATCTGTGATTTTGTATACCAGTGATTGTGCTTTAGATTTTATTGGGTTCAAAATAGTTCTTTGTTAGGTTTAAAATTCTACCTTGACTCTAGCTCTGACTCCTAATCCTTTGACACCCCAAAGTATGGGAATATTGGGGTTGTCAAGGTGTGTAAATCTTTTTACGAGATCTACGCGCACAAATTTAAGAATATTACTAATACCAATGCCGCCTTCCATATAGGGTTTGCTCTCCAGTGTAAAAGTAGATGCCTGTCCTTCAGTAGTCGGGAGCAAAAAACTCTCGAAGTTAGAATCGGGGTTATTGATGTCGGTCAGTCGCCCATAGAGCATTTTGAAGGTAAGAATCTCTCTAAATTTCAGGCGCTTAAATAGCGGGATCTTATTAAAGAAAAATCCTTGGAAAAAGTGCTGGACATTGAGACTGACATATTCGTCGGAGACAAATTCAAGAAAATTCATCAAGTTGTAAGAATATATTTGATAAGCAAAGGTTTGGTTGGCATTGGGTAGATGCAGCCCGATAAAAGGGAGCCCTTCGCCAAAATATTTTCCACTTTCGAGCAGGACGTTGGATTGACCGAGTATATTGAGGTTAAAACGTTTAAAAATACTGGCATAAAGGTGGTGATAATTGTACTGACCACCCAAAAGTCCTTTGAGTCCGGCCGTATAATTAAAATTAAATATTGGATATTTGTTAAATAAGGGTACGCGATAGGTGTATCCTTGCCAAAACTGCTCATTGGGTGCGTAGCGTAGGTTAAATGATAATTCTGTAGTGCGGATAAAAGGCACTGAGATTAGTACATCATCCTGAAGCTGTCTGAATCTCAATGATCCATAAGGTCTTGTTTTTCTGCTTTCAAATCTCAGTCCAAAGTCAAATGGCGTTTTGGTTTCTTTGAGATATTCGATTCTATAAGTATTGTAAAAGAGCATTTTATCGATCGGTCCTCTCTTGAAGGACAAAAAGAAATTATCTTCATTGACGAACCGAAGTTGCTGACCAGGAAAACCCGTTTCTTGCTGAATAGAAGCTTTGATGAAGTGCTTTGGATTTTCTTCATAGTCTCGATTAAAGCTGTAAGTAACTCCGGCGCTATATTTGTATTTTTTATCCCTAAAACCATAGGCACCAAAGCCTTCGAGCCTTATTTTTTTGCTAAAATTTATATTCGTTTGACCACCGAAGCGGAGTCTGAATCCTTCTACATCGTTAAAACTGTAAAATGCCCCAATAGGTCCTATGTCGAGTCCTTTGGCTGTGAGGTATCCTGTGAGTAACAGTTTGATGATATTGAGGGTGCGCTTAAAAGCCGGGACAGTCTGGAGTGTATCGATCATGTGATAGACTCCTTTTTCATTTTCGGACAGTGATTCGAATCTTTCTTGGTCCCAATAATCTTCTTCCTTGTCTTTTGCATCTCGCAAGACGAAGATTTTTTCTGCCGGAGCAAATTTTTCATCGGGTATTTTTTGGTTGATGATGTGATTACGTCGTTCGATAGTTCGCCTACCAAAGAACCCCGTGCCTTTATTGCCGGCTCCATAATCTACTATGAGCTCGTCTTTTTTGAGTACCCAGGCACTGTCCACTTGCTCAAATTCGTGGACGATTTTTAAGTCTCTAACGAAATTGAGGTTGATTCGGTTATCAATGCCCATATCTACTTTGAGTACGGTATACTTGTCATCAAAAGTGATGTACATATTGCCTTTAAAGGCAAAATCTAAATTATTTCTAGGAAGAAATGCCAGATTATATACCTGCCGTCCGGCATACTCCAAGGTATCTAAAATGTAATATTTATATATCTGAGGAGCCAAAGGAGAGATGGGGCTTGAAAAGTTTTGCCCCATGAGGTTGATGGTATTGTCATAGATATCTATATCCATGTAGAGTCGATCCATGAGGGATGAAATGGTTTGTTCATTGAGGTATTCTTCCAGTCCTGTAAATTTGATAGCCTTTTGATATTCTTTTTCGTTCTTATCTGCACCGCGATAATAGATATCACTGATGATTTCGCGGAAGTATATCGGAAGGTAGGGTTTGCCGTTGATGGTAGAGGTATCTACATAATTAAATATGAACTGAAGTTTGCGAAAGGTCTTGCTCTGTCTGAACTCGTCCGTAATGTTATTGATGTCGAGTTCTAATTTTTCGTATTTTTCATATTGATAGTAGTCTAGACCTTTGACTCTGTTTTTGTCTCTATTGGCAAGTACGTTTCTGATTAATTGGACTGCGGGGTTGTTTTTATTTTTATAGCGTCTTTTTTTGACTTTTACTTCGACTGTTTGTAGGGTATATGTACCTTCTCCGAGTTTAAAATCTACTTTTGTATTGCGTTTGCCGGGGATTATTTTGATGGTATCCGATTGATAACCGAGATAAGATGCTACTACGTATTCAGATCCCCACTGTGTCTGTAGCCGATATTTGCCATCGACATCGGTATTGGTGCCTACGGTCGTTCCTGCAAAATAAACATCTACAAATGGAAGGGTCTCTCCGGTACTAGCGTCTGTTACCTGACCTATGACAGTGGTGAGCTTAGTTTTTTGGGCATTGAGGCCGGTAAGCCCAAAGGTTATAAAACAGAGTAATAGGATGTTTCTGGATATCATGATGTCTTTTGCTAAAATTAGATTTGTAAACAGTATCTAGGTTAAAGGGTTTAGTGATCGCATTGAATAATGATCAAAAATGATAGTAGAAGACACTTGTTATTACGTTTTTGCTTTTCAAAAAGTTGGTTGTACCATAATTCCAAACAACCAATTCTGTCTAGAAATTATGCAAAAGTAAATTTTGTTAGGCATAAAAGTTATCCGGATGTCTATTTAATAGACGAATATATACCGTATTAGGATATATGTATTAAAAATATACACCGGTAGTGGGAGCTACGGATCGGATGCGATATATTTATTACTGTTTGCGTATATAGTAGTTAAGGCCACATATTGGTCTATCGTAAGTATTCAGACTTAGCGTATCATACTACCTTGCGATGAAGGTGGCTGTCTTCGGGGTTTGCAAATTTTGAGAGCCATAGTATGACCAATATTGGAATTTAACTGTATTATGCGTCAGCTAACTCTTCTTTGTATGCTTCTGTAAGAGATTTTTGAATATCGAATGGTACAGCGGCATATTCTGCAAATTGTTGATGGAACTTTGCTTTACCCTGAGTGATGGATCTGAGGGTAGAGGAGTAGTTGTGCAACTCGGCGAGTGGTACTTTGGCGATGATTTTTTGGTAGTGTCCATCGCTATCCATTCCTTGGATTACGGCTCTTCGGCTTTGGAGGTCGCCCATGATATCACCCATAGTTTCCTCAGGGCAGAGGATTTCTATTTCGTAGATGGGTTCCATAAGCTTAGGAGCTGCTTGCTGAAAACAATTCTTAAACGCTTGAGTTGCTGCTATTTGGAATGCCATATCGTTCGAATCAACGGGGTGCATTTTGCCATCGTATATGCTTACTCGGATATCTCGACAGGGTGAACCGGTGAGGGGACCTTCTTTCATTTTCATCATGACACCTTTTTTGATAGCATTGGAGTACTTGGCATCGATGGATCCTCCGACGATGCACCAGTAAAATGCCAAAGTGCCTCCCCAAGGCAGTTCGTCTATGCTTGTCTTGCGCACGGTGAGGTCTTGGGGGTCCGCCATACCTTCTTTGTATGGTTCTATACGCATATGTACTTCTGCAAATTGGCCTGCGCCCCCACTTTGTTTTTTGTGCCGATACACATCATTAGCGGTTTTCGTAATGGTTTCTCTATAGGAGATTTTGGGTTGGATAAACTCCATATTGAGGTTGTAAACTTTTTCTAGTCTGTATTTGATTAAGTCTAGGTGTAATTGTCCTTGACCATGTAGGATGGTTTGTTTGAGTTCTTTGGAGTGTTCGACGATAAAAGTTGGGTCTTCTTCTTGGATGATGTGGAATACTTTGGCCATTTTTTCGAGATCACCTTTAGAAGGAGGTTTGACGGCTGTACGGATTCGGGGTTCGGGGAAGTGAATAGGATCTATTTTCCGGTCAGTACCTTTGGTATTGAGGGTTTGGTTGGTGTGAGAATCTTTGAGTTTGACAGTAACTCCGATATCTCCTGCTCTAATTTCGTCTGCGGCTTCGCGTATTTTTCCGTTAGCTACAAAAAGTTGGTTAAAGCGTTCGGTAGTACTGTTATGGGCATTGAGTAGTTCATCACCTGACTTCAGTACGCCGCTATACACTTTGAAGTAGGAGACGTTTCCTATTTGTGGCTCTGAGATGGTTTTGTAGATAAAGATGGTGGTAGGAGCTTTGGGGTCACAGAGAAGTGTCTGCTCATCTTCTAATTTTGCTTCAGGCCGATCTGCCGGTGAGGGAGCTATGTCATTGATAAAGCCCATAATGCGTCCGCTACCCATGTTGTGTTTAGAAGAAGAGATGAAGACGGGATAAAACTCTCGCTGTGCGATGGCCATTCGGAGTCCTTCGGCCAGTTCGTCTTCATTGAGTGTACCGTTTTCAAAAAATTTTTCCATCAGGGATTCGTCATTTTCAGCGGCCACTTCGACCAGGGCGTTATGCATCTGTTGGGCTCGTTCGATTTCGGACTCGGGTATGGCTATTTTTTCCGGTTTTCCACCATCCGTACCAAACTTGTACATAGTCATTCGGAGTGCATCCACAATAGTGTCAAATCCTGCTCCTTGGTTGAGAGGATACTGGATTGGGATGACATTGGATCCAAATCTTGATTTGAGTTGATCTAAGGCAGTGTCATAATCTGCTTTGTCATGATCGATTTGATTGATAACGAATATTGTAGGTGTATGATTTTTTTCGACATGCTCCCAAATGATTTCGGTACCTACTTCTACTCCGTTGGCTGCATTGATGAGGATAAGAGCAGTATCTGCTACTTTTAGCGAAGAGATGACTTCACCGACAAAGTCATCAAAACCGGGAGTATCGATGATATTTATTTTGGAGTCTTTCCATTGGGCATGCATCAGTGAGCTGAACATAGAGTTTTGGCGTTCTTGCTCGATGGCAGTATAGTCTGATATCGTATTTTGGCTATTGACATCTCCGCGGCGTTTTATTGCTTTTGCTTCAAAGAGCATGCATTCGACCATGGTGGTTTTGCCGGAGCCGGAATGTCCTAGCAAGCATACATTTCTTACGTTGTTTGTGTCATGTCCCATATTAGAAAGATGAGTTTTTTGTGATAAAAAAGATTACGAGTTATTAAAAATTGGCTTTGGCCAAAAAGCGAGATAAAAGTAATATTTTAGAATTAAATAACTGTGCTTTGAGAGTACAATCTTATACTATTTTATCCTGTATATGTATCATTCTGAAAATCAATGCTGAACAGTTTATTCTTTGCAGTACTTTCGGTAGCATTCTTGAAAGCGAAGAAAGGTTTTCTAAATATTTTTGCAAGTGGGTGAACAACTTGTGTTCTGTATTCTTGATAAAAAGCGATACCACTTTGATGAAGTTTTGACCAGGGCATTATCTGTGGAGTGTATGAACTACAGTGGATGATATTATCTACAAAGGGTACGAAGCTTGCTACAGGTATTGAGCTCTGATAAGTTGCGGTGTGGAGTTTTGCGAGATCGGGGTGTACAATGGCTCCGGCAAAATGCTCTTGTATCTTGAGCCCTTCTTCTATACCTCTTTTGATTTGCATATCGGTAGCTTGGAGGTTTTGTATGAGCTGTGGTGTATCTCGTGTGCTTTTACATTGGCCTAAAGCCGATCCAATGTAGGTGATGGGGAGTTGGAGGTCAATAGCGAGGTTGATGAGGTTGGTGGTGCCTTCCAGATTGTGTTCGTGGGTATATGTACGATGGTATGCTTGTGTATTGATGATGATGGAGTTGTGGATTATATGTGTATTGGGGAGTAAGAAATCTTGGAGTAAAGGAAGGTCTAGTAATTCTAAGCTGATGTGCCGTACTCGATGATCGATGTTGATCTGTGGATGTTGTAAGAAGGGATTGAGGATGAGGGTGACGTGAAGAAAGTCTTTGGCTACGAGATAGTTGGCCAGGAGGTGTCCGAAGCCACTTCTCCCTCCGGTGATTAGGATGTGTTGATTTTTGGTGAGCATATCTAAGGCAAATATACAGCTCCGCTACAACTGTCACGCTGTGCCCCGGTCACGGACTTGGCGATATTGTTTATTTTGAGCCAACGGAGGGTTCCGAGTAGAGACATGAGTAGAGTTTCTTTGTATCGAATAACTTGATCGGATGCTCTGGGGATTTTATGTCCGAGTCGCTGTTCTATGCTGTGGACCAAAAAATCATTGTATGCACCTCCGCCGGTGATGAGTATTTTAGTAGGATGTATGCCTAGGAGCTGTTGAGCTATTTGGTAACTTATGTGTTGGGTGACGGTATGTAGCTTGTCCCTAGTGTCTGCGCCATTGTTGTCCAATATGGGGAGAATTGTATTTTGGACATCTTCGTTGGACATGCTTTTTGGAGCTGGCAATTTGAGATATGGGAGCCCGTTGAGTTGGCCCAATAAGGATGGGATAGATCGGCCTTGAGCTGCCATTTTTCCTCGATCATCATAATCTTGTCCTATGTGTCCTGCCAGATGATTCAGCGCTTGATTGCAGACACAGATATCAAATCCTCTGATATGATCATCTTGGATGATGCCCAAATTTGCAATACCGCCTAGATTGACAAAGTGGCTGTATTGTGGAAAAAGGTAATATTCTACCATAGGTGCAAGAGGAGCTCCCTGACCGCCTAAAGCGATATCTGTATTTCTGAAATCACAAATAACCGGACGCTGTGTAGCGGCTGCAATCTGTGCTCCTGAGCCTATCTGCAAAGAATAAGCTCTAGCCGGATTATGGAGGACGGTATGTCCATGGGAAGCGATAAACTGAATGTCTGTCAAATCAAAATGCTCCACTATCTGCTGACCGATCCAAAGACCGAATCTACTGTCTAGTTCGGCTAACTCTGAGATCGATAGTTGAGGTGCAGATTTTAGAGCATTTTGAAGTATTGTTGAGAATTTGACTTCTTTTGCTTCGGGTATTTCAAAACGCATTTCGCGCCTAAAGTCTTGGGGTGATTTGGCTTGGGGATTTAGCTTGATGACGCAGTGAGCTATATCAAGGCCATCCAAAGAACTGCCTGACATGATACCAATACTATGCAACTTTACGGACATTTTATCTTTTCGGTTGATTTTCTAAGCAAAACTAAATGAAAACTGCAAATTAATAATTTATACGATTATAGGGTTGAGCCAATATGATGCGTGGAGTGTAAGAAGGATAGGGTAGTTCGCTTTTTGGAAAGGTATCTTTTTTTTGGAAGTATTTGAGGAAATGCTTTGGTTATGTATTTTGCATAAGTACAAGAACATTAAATAAACCCATAATGTGTAATAACCATAATACCAGTATGTTGATAGATTCTTTTTATTTTATATTGAATATTGAATACACAAACCGGAGGATTTTGGCATATGTATTTTGAAGGGTATCCTTTTATATCTACGATCACAATACATAGCTGTATAGAGTGTCGATACGCACCTAGGGCTATATGATATTTAACAAGAATTTAATCTGCACGGATACTGTGGATATCTTACCTAGGGCTTATATTTGTGCTTATTTATATTAGAATCTATTAAAATGAATGGACATATCTGGAGAATGCTTTTTTTTGTATTAGTGATGAGCGTTGTACAATCTTC
>JAJRUR010000336.1 GCA_024277695.1 Bacteroidota bacterium
CTATTACAGCTAGCTCGAGCAAATTTTTGTCACGAGAATCAGCTGCTTTTTGCAGATCCTTGAGTGCTGAACGAACTGCCGAATCGTCTCTAGTAGCTTTTAATGCCTCTAGCCGTGCGATTTGGTCTCGTCGTACCTCTGCATTATCCACCTGCAATATTTGCGGAAGTTGATCATCATCCGACTCTAAACAGTTGACCCCTACGATCTTATCTTGATTAGAATCAATGCGGGCTTGCTTTGAAGCTGCTGCTTCTTCGATTTTTTGTTTTGGTAGTCCACGTTCGATCGCCAATGACATACCACCCAACTGTTCTACTTCCTCTATCAGTACCCACGCAGCATCGATCAGCTCTTCGGTAAGTCCTTCTATACACTTCGAACCCGCCCAAGGATCGATGGCTCTACACATGCCCATTTCTTTTTGTAGTAAGAGTTGAGTATCTCTGGCGATCTTTGCCGAATAATCCGAAGGGAGTGCCACAGCTTCATCCAGTGCATTGGTATGCAAGGACTGTGTACCGCCTTGTACAGCTGCTAAGGCTTCAATCGTAGTTCTAGCTATGTTATTGTACGGACCCTGAGCTGTCAGACTCCAACCCGAAGTCTGACAATGTGCGCGAAGCATCATCGACTTGGAGTTTTGAGCACCCAAAGTTTTGAGCATCTGAGCCCATATCACTCTGGCTGCACGAAGTTTGGCTATTTCTCTAAAATAATCCATCCCGATACCCCAAAAAAAAGATATGCGCGGCGCAAATTCGTCAATTTCCAGACCGGCTGCTAATCCGGTACGAAGATATTCCAGACCATTAGCCAGCGTATAGCCCAACTCAATTTCGGCAGTAGCTCCTGCCTCTTGCATATGATATCCTGATATCGAAATCGAATTGAAAAAGGGCATATACTCGGAAGTATATGCAAAAATATCTCGTATGATCCTCATAGATGGCTTGGGAGGATAGATAAAAGTATTGCGCACCATAAACTCCTTGAGTATATCATTTTGGATCGTCCCTCGGAGTTGGTTTGGACGCACTCCTTGCTCCTCTGCCGCTACAATATAAAAAGCCAAAATAGGGATCACCGCACCGTTCATCGTCATAGATACCGACATTTTGTCCAAGGGAATGCCCTCAAACAATCGCTTCATGTCTTCAACGGAGTCAATAGCCACTCCTGCCATACCTACATCTCCGGTAACTCGGGCATGATCCGAATCATAGCCCCGATGGGTGGCTAGATCAAAAGCTACAGATAGGCCTTTTTGCCCTCCTGCTAGATTTCGACGGTAAAAAGCATTGCTCTGTTCTGCCGTCGAAAAACCGGCATATTGGCGAATAGTCCAAGGACGACCCACATACATGGATGCATAAGGTCCTGACCTGTAGGGTACAAAACCGGGATACTCCCTCCTATGATGCAACTGCTCCTTGGCTATACGGGGGTCAAAATCCCAAGACCTGATCTTTTCTTCTATCATCTGCCAAAGATACCAAATGACAATAAAAGAATCGGAGTTTTATTCAATTCATCAAAATCTCAAGCGGTACAGGACATCCGGAAAAAATCCGATTTGATATATTGTATTTATCTGCCCTGTTGCTCGGTTATATCGATCGACAAACACATTTTGACGATTGGTTACGTTCTGAAAGTCCAAAAAGAACTGCTGACTGAATTTTTTATGACTAAATATCTTGATACCCACTTTAAAATCAAATCTCAAATAGGATGGATATCGCTGAGTAAAAGCTTGTGACTGATCGAGAATCTCACGCTGTGCGACTCTAGAGGCTGGTAAGTCAACAGGAGTAAAATATCGACCTCCTGCATTCGTAAATTTGAAGTCCACAGATACTCTTTTCTTGTCACCCCAATGCCATTCTTTGCCTCCAAGAATATTATAAACAAAAGTATTATTAAAGGCTGTATTTCGCTCTACACCATCACTTGGGGTGTACTTACTCTGAAAAAGAGAGCCTGTCATCAGCGCGTAATATCCTTCACTAAAATACTTTTCAAGGGTTAGTTCTAGCCCATAATTGCGCCCGGTACCGCTGTTCTCAAGTTCGCCTACATCCGGAAAAACAAAATCAGCACCGGCATTTAATATCGAAAAAGAACTCGGAGTATTATCCACAGGTATATTAAAAAGTGCTTGATAATATGCCTCTAGTTTCAATTCCCAATCCTTGAAAAGCGTATAGGAATAGGCTGCTACCAAGTGATGGGCCTTGGACGAACTTAGATTGCGGTTAATGGCTTGGAGCCCACCTGCAGTCTGTGTTCTAAAAAACAATACCGGCAATGGCTGCACTTGACTGTGGAGTCCATATCCCAGCTGTACAGTCGATCTCGGAGTCAGATCAAAAACTGCAGAGAGTCTAGGCTCAACACTCCACTCGGTATTTAGATCGGAATATTGCCCATGCACTCCCAGATGGAGTGTAGTGTTCTTCCCCGTCCTCCATTTGTGCTGCAGATAAGGTTCTAGTGTGATAAGTGATTCGTTGACATCGCGTACCTTGACGAACTCTAAAATACCGTCACCATCTATATCAGCCCCCCTACGATCATCTACTATAGAGTTGAGTAGGAGATTCGTAGCCAGAAGTCCTACTCGGCTTACGTGCTGAGCCCCATGCTTGATATTATAATAGCTATTGGCAACTATGCGATCCGTTTGGTCTCGAACCCCTGTATTCAAATATTTCTGAGTTAGCGTAGTATCTATATATCGATCTTGATCAAAATTATTGCTCGCTCGCGAAACCGATACGACTGTACGCAGATAAGAGTTTTTATTGAGTAGAATAGAATGTTTGACTCCGAATACTCCTATGCTGCTCGCTGCACGACTATCAGCATCAGATTCGAAAAATAGATCGTCCTGATCAATCTCTGCCGCTAAAAATGCTATATCGCTCTGACCCCACAGTCCAAAAATAGAAAATTTGCCGAGATGCCCCTTTCCAAAATCAATCTTAAAAGTAATATCACTATAATCCGGTATGGCCATAGTCCCAATATCTAAACCTATTTTATTAGCCACTGAAGTAAAAGCATATCGCCCACTAATCAGAAAGGAACTATTTTTCTTCTTGCTCAAGGGCCCTTCTACCATAAACTCCATGCCACTAAAAGCCGCTATCTGAGCAGTAAATTCATATTGATCCTTGTTGCCCGAACGCAATCCTACATCAAAGACCCCGGAAAGTGCATTACCATATTCGGCTGAAAATGCCGATGTCAAAAAGTCAGAGTCTTTGAGCAAATTGGTATTGAGAGCACTTACCGGACCACCTGTCGTACCGAGAGTAGCAAAATGATTGGGATTGGGGATGGGGATGCCCTCCATTCGCCATAATACTCCTGTAGGCGAATTACCTCTGATAACGATGTCATTTCGACTATCATTAGAGTTGGATACTCCTGCATAAGCACTAACCAGCTTACTCACATCATTGCGACCACCACTGTATCGCGTCGCTTCCTCTAAAGAAAATGTCCGTGTAGAAATACTCGACATTTCATTGATCACTTGTCCCTTTTCTAACTTTACAGTTACTACCACTTCCTCTAACTCCTCTACAGACTCTTGCATCTTAAAATCCAACTGCACTTCCTTCCCGGATCCTATCTCAATATTGGCCAGATAAATCGGTTCATATCCCAAATATGTAACTATTACTTGATAACGTCCAATATCTATCTGCTCTATACGATAATATCCATGCATATCCGTAGTAGTGCCTGTAGCTTGCTGCCCGGGACCCAACAGTAGCTGTACAGTAGCTCCTATGAGAGGCTCTTCCGAATCAGCATCAATTATAATTCCTTTTAAATTACCCACTACTTGGCCACATAAGGTGTATGTCCAGAGCAGACCTATCTGTAAACATAAAACTGTGATGAACTTATTTTTCATGTATCCATAATTTTTGTACCTATTATTTAAAATTTTAAAATAAAGTGCTTGCGACATCTTGTTTTCAAAATGTCTCCTTCATAAAATCCGGACAAAGGTCAATAGAAACTAGGCAATATTTCATTGACATAGGTCAATAAAAATAAATCAAAAAAATTTGTTGATCAGCCCAATGCAATCTTACGTCGTATACGACTTAAGGTCTCCGGTTGGACATGGAGATAAGAGGCCAATAAATATTGCGGTACACGCTGGATGAGTTCCGGGTTTTTATCTGATAATTTCTGATAGCGCATCATAGCATCCTCCAACAAAAAGGACTTATGCTTTTGCTGCCACCGCATAAATAATCCTTCGGCTATAATCCTCCCAACACGCTCAGCGATCGAATTTTTGCCGTACAATTCCAGTATGTCTTTATAGTCAATGACAGCCAAATCTGTATCTTCTATGCAGCGTATATTCTTCTGAGCCGGTATGTTATTCAGTATACTGAAATAGTCGCTTACAAATTCGCTTTCAAAAGAAAAATCTTCTACAAATTCTCCCCCGTCCTTCAGATAATAGCAGATCATAGCTCCTTTTAAGATAAAACCTATTTTAGAATGTATTTGATTTTGTCGAATAAAGTGCTCTGATTTTTTAAGCGACAGGGGTTTAAACTTCGAAATAAAAAGCTCCAATGCATTACCGCTTAAAGGTAATATTTTTTTTATATTTCTGGATAGTTCTTCTTGCATCCCGAATAGAACAATCGAATATCATGTTTTGTTTTTGATCGACTTCAAATGATTATTTTTGTAGTTTAAATCTTACGGGCAAATTAAACTGTACGCGAACAGCTTTTCCGTTATGTCTTCCGGGACTCCATTTGGGCATCCGAGATACTATTCTCTTTGCCTCTTCTCCACAATCTCCACCGATATCGCGAAGAACTTTTATTGTCGATACGCTTCCATCTGTTTCCACTACAAAAGATACGACGACCAGCCCTTCTATACCATTTTGACGTGCTAAGTTCGGATAGCGAATATGCTCCGAGATATACCCAAGCAGTTCTCTATCAGAACAACTTCGCCGATCCTTATAAATTTTTAGCTCTTTGCAGTGACCAAAAATCGGCATGTGCTCTACAAAAGTCCTTAAGTCACAATCTATCGTATTCCGTGGAGGTGGCGGTGGTGGAGGAATCAATTTTGGAGCAGAAGCAGTATGCATCGGGATCTGGTGCATAGAATTTACGACAAACTCATCTGGAACAGGCTGTGCTCTATCCGGTACGGGTTCTATTTTTTCTATAAATTCCGGCTCATCAGGTAGATCGACATCCGGTGTAATCTTAATTTTTACGGGAGGTATGATGTGCTTTTTCTTTTTGGGAAACACCGTACGCACTATCTCTATATCCCCTTCATCTTCTAGCGCCTCAAATGACGGATATAATGGAGCTTCTATATGGGTGGTCCATTCAAAAGCGGCGATGACCATCCCCAAACTGATGATCAGAGCTAATTGAAAATTGCGTATATAATTTGCTGACCAAGGATATTTTTTCATAATTTAAGCAATATTTATTTCTAGATAGATGAAATAAAAAATACTTTTGGTGTGTCATAAAATGGACAAATGGTTAATTATAAAAAATATCACCTGGATAATGGATTGACGGTAATCATTCATGAAGACCCGATGGCAACTGTCCAAATCACAAATGTACTGTACAAGGTCGGATCTAAAAATGAAGAACCTGACAAGACAGGTTTGGCACATTTGTTTGAACACCTCATGTTTGAAGGGGACTATGACGGCAATTCTTTTGATGAAGTACTACAGCTGGCCGGAGGCGACTGCAATGCCTTTACCAATGCTGACATCACCAACTATTACAATATACTGCCCCCCCAAAATATCGAAATCGGTCTGCAGCTGGAGGCTTATAGGATGAAAAACTTGGCACTGACTCCTGAACTTATCGATACACAGCGCAGTGTCGTTATAGAAGAGTTTAAGGAGACCTGTCTCAATGTGCCTTATGGAGATGTTTGGCATCATACTCTACCCTTAGCACAAAAAGGCAGCTCTTATGCTTGGCCGGTGATAGGCAAAAACATCAAGACCATCCAGTCGCTGAGCTATGATCACTTCGCAGACTTCTACAGACGGTTTTATAATCCTGACAATGCCATACTCTGTCTCAGCGGACCACTATCGATACAAGACCTAGAACCCTTGATTGCCAAATATTTTGATTCCATACCCTCTGCACCTACTCCTATCCAAAAACCCACTCATCAAATTGACCCAACCCCCAGAACACTCTCCATAGAAAAAAACATCCCTATCGACTGTATATGGATCTGCTTCAATATGTGCACCCAATCAAATCCCGAATATTATACGGTGGATATCATTTCTGATATCCTTAGTTCAGGCAAGTCATCCATCTTGTTTGAACAACTCGTCAAAAAACAACAAGTTGCCTTAGGTATAAATGCCTATATCTCCGGCAATATCGGGCCGGGGCTGCTCATCATCGAGGCCAAACCAAGACCGCATATATCTCTCGAACAACTAGAAACTGCAATATGGAGAGAACTGAATCATCTCAAAACGCAACCTATAGCTCAGCGTGAGCTCCAAAAACACATCAATTATGTAGAAAACGCACTGCAGTTTTCGGAAATCGATGGCCTCCACAAAGCTATGCAACTGGCCTACTATGAAGCACTTGGAGATGTAGAGCTTTATAATAAAACTATTGATCACTATCAAAATATCGATCGGACTTTGGTCCAAAACGTAAGCGCTCAACTCTTTACAAAAAATAACTCTACTACAATCAAGTATATAGCGAATGGAGACCTACCTTCGGCATGATTAACAGACTAAGCTTTTGATCTCGAAGCATCAGTAGGCTGTGCAGAAAGTGTATATCTCGGGTCAGCTATATAAGCAAGTTTTTTCATCGAATAGAGCTCAAGTGCAAAATGTCCAAACTCCTCAGTCACTTTACCATGTAACGCATAGATTCCCATTCCCCGAAAGGGGTATGCCGCCGTCACATTCGGAAAATGTACTGTATCGATAAGCTGTCCCTCTCGATCGATAAATGTACCAAACTGCATCAGCTGGCTTTGGCTCGTCTTGGTATTTTTTACCGTGACCAAAAAACCAACCATATCTACCGACCGACCGGCATAATCACGCATTTGGCAAGCCGTGATGTGCAGGGGCATCGGAGCACTCAAAAGTCTAAATGGATCCACCAAAGAAAATCCCAGTAGCTCGATCTGATCAAAAGCATTCTCGATCTCCGTCGAACCCAATGCCGGCAGATCAAACTGTCTGCGTTGGACTTTGAACAAACTAGGCTGCTGCATATACTTCTTAGCTTTTGGAAGCTTGAGCTGCGCCTCCCATAACAAACTACGCTTGTGAATGCCCGTAAATCGGAAAGCATCTATGCGTATCAAAATACTGAGTTGCTCTACGGATATATCCACCCTATCCAGAAAATCATCAAAATTCAAAAATGCTCCCGCAGACCTCGCCTGTGCGATTCTTGAAATCGTCTCACTCTCCAATCCACGTAAAAGTGCATACCCCAGATAAATGTCCTTTCCATAAATTTTTGTCTTATAAGCACTCTTATTGATCTGCGGAGCATGGATCACCCCACCACACATGCGCGCTTCGTGGATATAAAATGCTGTGCTATAAAAACCACCATAATTATTGATCACCGCCACCAAATACTCGAGCGGGTAGTGCGCCTTGAGATACAAACTTTGATAGCTCTCCACAGCGTAAGAAGCAGAATGCCCTTTAGCAAAAGCATAACCTGCAAAACTCTCAATCTGTCGCCATATCTCAGCTACCTGCTTGGGATCATAACGCCTACGGTGACAATTGTCAAAAAACTTCTGACGGACCCGCAAAAATTCATCTCTTGAACGGTATTTGCCCGACATCCCGCGTCTGAGTACATCGGATTCGCCCAAGGTCAGCCCCCCATAATAATGAGCTACCTTGATGACATCTTCTTGATATACCATAATACCGTAGGTGTCCGGCATAATATCCAGCATCATCTGAGGAGCATCAGCCCGACGCTCCGGATGACGGTCCCGCAGTATGTACTCCCGCATCATACCACTCTTGGCCACACCGGGACGTATGATCGAACTCGCCGCTACCAAACCCAAATAACTATCCACCTGCAGCTTAGTCAGCAACATCCGCATAGCCGGTGACTCTACATAAAAACAACCAATCGCACGTGCTTCTCGAAGCATCTTCTTGATGGATCTATCCTCCTTAAATTTGTGCATATTCCGAATATCAATCCGCGGAGCTTCCGGGTGATTGTCTGCTATGAGCTCAATGGCCTCTTTGATCTTACTCAAACCACGCTGACTCAAAATATCCAACTTGTACAAACCAATATCCTCTGCTACTAACATATCAAATTGTGTCACCGGCAGACCCTTCGGCGGCAGAAAAGTAGCCGTGTGATAATGTATATCCCGGTCCGCTATCAATACCCCACCCGCATGAATGCTCAGATGATTGGGAAAACCCGCAATAGCTTTACTATAACTAAGCACATAGCGCTGAAGTCCATCCGGATCCTTAGAAAAATGCCGCTGAGAACAAAGCTTGTCGATCTCGCTCTTCGGAAGCCCAAATACCTTACCCAACTCACGAACAGCAGACCGATACCGAAATGTACTATAAACACCCAATAAGGACACATGATCAAATCGGTCAAATATATAAGCATACATACTATCCCGATCACGCCACGAAAAATCCAGATCAAAGTCGGGCGGACTACTGCGAAATAAATTTATGAAGCGCTCAAAGTAGAGATCTAACTCTATAGGATCCACATCCGTAATCCGCAAAAGATATGCTACCAAACTATTCGCCCCACTACCACGCCCCACATAATAAAAATCCCGAGATCGCGCATAACGCACAATATCCCAACTAATCAAAAAATACGACAAAAAGCCCTGCTCTGTAATCAGCCGAAGCTCATGCTCCATACGCTGATATACCAAGCCGGATACCTGCTCTCCATAGCGATAACGAAGCCCCTCCTTACAGGCCTGACGTATAAGAGCATAATCCGATGCTTGCGAACCGCTGTAACTCTTTAGGCTCTTGTTTGCCCCCCAACAAAAATCCACTGCACAGGCTTCTAACAACTCATCAGCCCGATAAAGTAACTCCGGCATCTGACGATACATGTGCCTCAACTGATCCGGAGTATAAAATAGATC
>JAJRUR010000027.1 GCA_024277695.1 Bacteroidota bacterium
AGATCTTTAGTCAGTTCTAACTGTAGCCAGTGTGCTATCGGATTATTATGTTCTTCTCCAAAAAGAAGGATATCTGTTTTTTTAAGTTTTTTGAGCATTTTTTTATATGTGATTTTTTTTCCTTTAGAATTGTATATAATAAAGGCATCTTTTTGGGCTATAGCCAAAGAAAAACAACAACTCAGTAGTACACTCATGTAAATTTTGATCATAATCATATTCGTTTTTTAGTTAATGCAAATTATTTGTTCATAGATTTAAATAAAAAAATAGACCATCCGAGGATCATCAATAATCCCCCAATAGGTGTCATCGGGCCCAAGATACCTAAGGGTAAACTACCCAATATGGACTTGAGCGATAATAAGAAGATACTTCCGGAAAACAATATCGTACCCAATATAATCCATTGGGCATAACTATGTTTTAGCTGCAAATCTGTTTTGGACATAGACCACAGTCCGAGTATCAATAAACCCAATCCTTGATACATCATATAGTCCGAGGCTGTATGCCAGTTGTCCACTGCTGCCGAATCGACTTTGGTTTTGAGCCAGTGTGCTCCAAAAGCTCCGCTGATAATCGACAAAATGACAAATAAAGTCCCTATGGATATGATTGTCTTAGATTTCATATGATCTGCCAGTTGATAGGTTTGCGATGATGTTGGATTAGTAATCGGTTTGTAGTAGAAAAATGTCGGTTGCCAAAAAAGGCATTCCCTGCCAAGGGTGATGGATGTGCTTAGCTCAATATATAATGTTTTTTTTGATCGATCAAATGCGCTTTGGATTTGGCATAATTGCCCCAGAGTAAGAAGACGAGATGCTCTTTTTTTTCGGATAGTATTTGGATGACGCGATCAGTAAATTGTTGCCATCCTAGTTTTTTGTGCGATCCGGCTTTGGATTTTTCGACTGTCAGCACAGTATTGAGTAGGAGTACACCTTGATCTGCCCAAGCACCCAGATCTCCGTGTTCGGGAATGCTAGTTCCGACATCTTGCTGTAGTTCTTTGAATATATTCCTAAGGCTGGCCGGAATGCGGATGCCTCGATTTACAGAAAAGCAGAGTCCCATAGCCTGTCCGGGTCCATGGTATGGATCTTGGCCGATGATGACCACCTTGACTCTATCAAAAGGACATCGATCAAAGGCGGCAAAAATTTGAGGCCCCGGAGGGTATATTATTTTACCCTTCTGTTTTTCGGATATGAGTACAGCTTTGATTTTGTCAAAATACGGTTTGCTAAACTCCGCAGCGAGTTCTTGCTTCCATTGGGGCTCTATTTTGACCGGTTTTGATGTCATAAAAGGCAAAAAAAGTGATTTTTGTCAAATATGTACAAAAATGCTATATAAATCTACACAAGTTTGTAACTAATTTAGAGCCATCAATTTATTACACACACTAAACACACCTAAAAATTATGAAAGCATTGAATTATTACTACGGTTTCTTTTTGTTGATATTGTCCATATTATTTGCTTCGGGCAGTCTATCTGCACAGTGTCTTCAAGATCTGGAAATCAAGGTCTATGGTCAAGACAGTTATGAGATTTGTGCAGGAGATGAGGAAGAGGATTTTGTGATCTTCATAGCGGGACTGCGGGGCACCCCGATTGCTTATGTGGTAACAGACTCAAGTGATATCATCGTACGCGTAAGCAATAGCAGCAAAGTCTATTTTGGTGATTTGCCCGGAGGTATATACAAAGCTTATGCCTATTCGGTAAAGGGAGGACTCCTTAATCCCATAGGACAGCATATAGATTCTGCTGTCATAGCCGGACAGTGTTATGAGCGTTCTATCAATTTTGTTATCATTTCATTGGCAGAGTTTGATGCCGGTACCATTAGCACTACTGATGGTGAGACCGTACTCGACGTGTGTACGGGTGATGATGAGCCCAACATCATCAGACTACAGACCGATGTGGTGGTTACCGATCTCCAACATTATGTACTCACAGATACGATGGACAATATTTTGGAAGTTTTACCGGACAACAGCATTGACCTCAATGAGCTCGCCACCGGTGTATGTCGTATATACGGTGTAGCTGCTTCAGGTCCTATCACTGCAGGTGTAGGCACCCACATACTTACAGAGGATCTTACAGAAGGATGCCATGATGTATCGGAGAATTACATTCAGATCACCAAAACATATACAGATGGTGCTCAGATTACTTCTACGATGGGTGATAGTATCATCTATTTATGCCCGGGCAATATGATCCCGGATTCGATCAATTTTATGCATACTTCTACGGCAGCAGTTGATTACCAATGGCTGCTGACAGATGATCAAGATCGTATCATCGAACTCATTGCTTCAGATGCGTATGATTTTGAAAATAGCCCCAATGGTATTTGTCGTGTGTATGGAGTTTCTTATACAGGATCTTTTATTGCTTTTACAGGATTTGGCATCAAGGATATCCCTCTCTCCAGTGGATGTTTTGACATTTCAGATAACTACATCGAGATCCGAAAATCAGAGGCCATAGCGGGTCTGATTGAGTCTAGATTTGGTCGTGACCGCGAGTATATTTGTCCCTTGGATGCAGATCCGGATTATATAGATCCCAAGCTCATCGGAAGCTCCAACAGTAAGCATGCATATATTATGACAGATACATTTGGTATCATCGAGGGGATTTTTCATTCGACACCCATCCTACTAAGTAATCAGTCAGAAGGTATCAGTCGTATCTACGGACTGAGCTACACGGGGAGTCTGACTATTGCTGTCGGTGATATGCTCGACAACAATGATTTGAGTGATGACTGTTTTGATCTCAGTTCTAATTTTATGGAACTCTACAAATATCAGACGGATGGTGCTACAGTAAGCCTCTTAGATGGCAGTACTTCAGTCACATTATGTGTAGGAGACGGCACAGCAGATATCTTGGATTTTAAGAATACCAGCTCGAGTCCTGCTCCTTATAGGTATTTGATCACAGACGAAAACAATCGGCTCACCAATGTGCTCGGTATCAACTTTTTTAACTTTGAAATGACAGATGGCGGTACAGCTCGTATTTGGGGCGTTTCTCATACTGCTATGATCAATACGCCTTTCGGCGAAAATATCCTCGATGTGGCTCTTTCCGATGACTGCTTTGACCTCTCTTCTAATTATATCGAAGTGACAAAGCTCTACATGGGCATAGACAAAATATTAACTACAGATGGAGAAGAAGTCATTTATACGTGTCCTGAGGATGGACAAAGCAATAACGTGTCCTACAAATATACAGGATCAACCAATGCCGAAATAGTGTACCTAGTCACTTCAGAACCCGAAAATATTGTGGTGGATATCACTACGGAGAGTAGCTATGATGTCGAAGGTTTGGAAGCGGGTGTATATCAGGTTTGGGCGCTAGCTTATTCGGGTGCCCTGCAAGTGGATATCGGAGATGACCTCGACACCTCTTCTTTGGCGAGCGGTTGTAGTTTGTTATCATCCAATGCTCTACGCGTAGGACATATCAGTCCGGTGGTTGGGACTCCTACTACTTTGTCCGGATTTAGTGATGCTCTTGTGTGTTTGGGCACAGACGCTACGACCGTCCAAATGACTGTTGATACGCGATCACAAGCTGATTTTACTTATGTGGTAACCGATCGCAACGATGACATCTTGAGTTTTGAAAAAGAAGAGGATATAGATTTTAGTACATCAGCACCCGGTCGTGCTAAGGTATATGCTTTGTCCTTTACAGGAAGTATAACTGCCCAAATCGGTGATCCGATACGCAGTGCTGTTTTGACCGACGATTGTTTTATGCTTTCGGATACTTTTGTAAGTATCCGAAAACAACAAGTCGATGGTGCTCTGGTATTTACCAACGATGACAAAAGTATCGTCTATCTCTGTCCGGATGATACCGTCTTGGATACGCTCATATTTAAAAATACACAGGAGTTTGGCGGAAAGTACAATTATGTCATCACGGACGAAAATTTTATAGTATTGGGCATAACTCAGGATAGTGTGATTGCTTTTAACAATATAGCTGCAGGCAATTATATGGTTTGGGGTATGTCCTACACCGGTGATTTTGTCCTTCAAGCCGGAGACCATGTCATCGATGATGCTGCATCCGATGCTTGCTGGGACATCTCGACAAATTTTGTAAGTGTCAAAACACAATTACCCGATTGGGAAGGTCTCACGACGATAGATGGTGAGACTACGATAGAGATCACGGTAGGAGATGGGCAGCCAGATGTAGTACAATTGTCAGATGATGGCAACCAATATGGCTTTTCTGCTTATGTAGTCACCAATCCGGCAGGGACTATCGTGGGATTCACAGAAGGAAATAGCATAGAGTTTGATGGTGTGACACCGGGCACTTGTCTCATATTCGGTGTGGCATATACCGGTGAGCTGAGTATCGAAGAGGGAAAAAAACTGCTGGATATATCTCTCTCTACGGATTGTTTTGATCTATCTGACAATGCGGTCACCGTAAATAAAATTATGGCCAGACCACCCGAAATACCTGCTCATATTCCTATCCAAGCTGACTATTATATCAGCGAGCAACGGGTATTGCTCAGCTCCAATTCGGACCAGACACAGCAAGTGCGGGTCGTACTCCAAGATCTCAGTGCAAAGATCATCACAAGCTTTGACTTGACACTGGATCAGTGGTATGTTTTTGACTTGGCAGATTATTCGATGGATCCGGGCATCTATTTTTTGAGTTTTAGAACTGATCAATACCTCACTACGCAGCGTGTAGTTGTGACTCCATAAAATTACTTCTATTGCTTAGCTTACTCAGCCTCCTCTCTTACACGAGAAGAGGCTGAGTTTTTTTTGTACCTAAAAAGTCTTAAAAATAGCTGTGTTTTCTTTTGGTTACGATAGGATTACTATGGCTCCAAAATCAAAAAATCCTGATCAAAAGGATCTATATGTTCTAGCAACATATCAAAATAAGAACTACCCCAAACGGGATAGAATTCTAAAAAATTGGATCTGCGCTCTTGTAGTCCGTTTTTAGGAAAAAGACGTTCTTTTAATTTTTTTATTTGGCCCACTTCGATTTCGTACTTTTGTTTTTGCCATTTGATCGCCTTGGATTTGATTTGATGGAGATCTTTTGTCCAGTGGTGCATTTTGGCTGCGGAAGTCTTGGCCAGACTCTGATCCAAAGCAGATATTTTTTCGCTTATCTGATCTATCATTTGACGTAGTTTTTGCTGCTCATCATCGAGATTAAAATCTTTTTTCCGGCTCAGAAAGTATTTGACTAGTTCATCTGTGTGCCAAAATATATTTTTATTGTCCAGCCCTAGTTTCATGATACGTTTTTTTGCCGCAGCGTCGATCCATAAGATGGATTTGCGCCGTAGCAATAATGGAAAACAAATGTCGTGATGCTCAAATAAGGATTTTAGTTCGATCCAGTATGCCAGTTCGCCACCGCCTCCGATATAAGCCAGATTGGGGAGGATGCTTTCTTGGTACAAAGGGCGCAAGATGACATTAGGGCTCCAGTCTTGAGGCCTCCTTTTAATGTCTTCTTTGAGTTCTTCTTCCGAAAAACTATAGTCTGTCTCGTACAAGCGAAAGCGACTGTCTTGGTCCAAAACGAGTCTTGTCCGATCATTTGCCTTAAGGCCAAAAAGATTGATTGGACGAGGATTTACTTGTATTTTTATAGTATGTGCTTGGAGTTTTTTAACCGTTTGGCCGACCAAGTGATAAGCTGTATTGTCGATAGCATCTTCGATCATTATCGGGGCAAAAACTTGCTTGAGTTCTGCGTCTTCCATATCCAAAACGATCAAGCTATATTTTTCGAATAGTTGAGTTACAAAATATTGATACCCCTGAGCGTAAGTTTCGAAGCGCGTAAAACTATGCTGTAAGAGCTCGACGATATTTTTGGAGTATCCGTCTGATTTTAGAATAGTTTGAAGGGTGTTGATAGCTTGATCAATTCCATCAACCGCATAGCGACCTATAGCTCCTTTCTGCTGTGTATGCCACGAGATTTTTTGACCGTAGATAGAGCAGTGATTGATTTCTTCAAAGTCGTGATCTTCGCTACCCATCACATAGATAGGGAGGACGCAGATCCCAAGTTGTTCGCTGAGTATTTGGCTGGTCTTGATAGTGGATAGTATCTTGTATATGACATACAGCGGTCCGGTAAATAGATTGAGTTGGTGGGCAGTAGATACAGTAAAACAATCCGAAGACTCCAATTTTTGTATCCTGCTGAGCAAATTAGAAGAACTACCGATTTGGTGATGCTGCTTGGTCAATACCTTGACGAGAAGCGCCCGATCTATATGCTGTTTCTTTTTGGCAAAAGCCTGTCTCGAAATAGCTTGAATTGATGGCCATTCTTCAATAAATGGACGAAGTAAGGGACTCCGTTTTTGATACATTTTATCGAAGGCGCTAAGTGCTGAAACTTCGTCAAAAGCTAGATGGTCAGATTGCATGAGATATTCAACATTACAGCAATGAACAAAGTTTATACTTTTTGTCCTAGATATCCTTTTAAATTAAGCTTGATGCTCAACAGAAAGTTTTGTAACTTTATGACACCACTAAGTATACAAGTAGCCGGAATGTGTACATACGGCAAGATCTAGAATTGCATCACTAGGCTGCCCATCAAGCGAGAGGGTCGATCGGAAAATTGAAATCGTTTTCCAAAGAATACGATATGTTCTCCAAAATATGAAAAATTGCTCTCGTGCCTAAGTTGTAGGCCAAAACGACCAAACTCTAGCCCGAGACCGGCATTCCATCCAAAGGTCAAAGACTTGAAGTTTTGTTCATAGTTTTCAAAATCAAATAAGTCAGAAGTGCTTTCCAAAAAAATATGACCTACCGGCCCCACAAATATACTTAAAGGCCCGAAGCGCCTCCCAAAATTAAATGGTATGTCCAAGTAGTTATAACTTTCTGAAAAGACCTTGCCCAAGACATTGATGTCATCAATATCTTCGATGGTGTAATTTACTCGATTGGAACTAAACAAAAATTCCGGTGCAAGGTAGTAACTACCGAGCACTACACGCGTCTCCATACCAAAATGGAAGCCGTAATCGGCCTCTTTGATGGCTAGGGTAAAAGCTCTGACATCCTCACCATTGAAGATGGCCAGTTTAGAAGCGTTGATATCATTGGACTGTAGTCCGGCTTTTAAGCGTATCTCAAACTGAGCGTGTACTGAATGGATGCCTATAAGTTGGAAGATAGTCAGTATGGTAAGCCAGCGAAGCATAGGATTTTTCATATATAGACTTTTTGGATTTGGAATCATCTTATGATCTAACGCACAAACTACGCCAAAATGATATGTACAACAAAAATATATTTATAATTAACTGATTTTTAACCTTATTCAAAAATTTTTGTCATAGGTGTACAGTAGAAAAAGTTTGGAATGGAAAGCTGTGCTTATTGATTATCTGTCATACACTGAAAGAATTCAGAATGCTTAAGATGATCTGATTATAAAAAAAACCTTATAATTAGTGCTCAAATATATAGATATTCGCAACTTGATGATTATAAAGGATGCCCAATATATAGCCAGTTATCCATCATATTCGGCTTGCCCTGAGGGTGATGTGCCCGAATATGCCTTCGTAGGTAGATCCAATGTCGGCAAATCCTCTCTAATTAATTATCTACTCAATCGGAAGAACATTGCACGCACCTCCAATAAACCCGGCAAGACACAGATGATCAATTACTTCTTGGTCAATGCAAGTTGGTATATGGTAGATTTGCCCGGTTTTGGCTATGCCAAAGTGTCCAAAAAACAGCGCAAAAGCTGGGAATTGATGGTAAAAAATTATCTTCAACACCGATTGCAGTTGCAAAATACTTTTGTCTTACTTGATCTCAATATCAAACCACAAAAGATAGATCTTGAGCTCATCAACTGGATGGGGGAGATCCAAATTCCTTTTTCGATCGTTTATACCAAAATGGACAAAACCAGAAAGAGAGATATAGCAGATCGGCTGCTCGCTTATGAAGAGGCTCTGCAAGCATCTTGGGAGACACTGCCACCCAGATTTATCAGTTCGGCCAATAAGAGAGTAGGTGGTGAAGATATTTTGGCATATATTGAGCAGATCAATGAACGGATCAAAACGAATTCAAAGAAAAGCTAGATATGCTTACCAAACCACAAGAATATAAGCATATATTGCCCGATTTGCAGGATTGGCCGATCTACAACTTGCATCAAGACCGCGAGCGTTTCGTCGAAGAGATTATCCGCTTAACTGAAGAGCGTCTCGAAGAAAAATTTGGAAGTGATCGAGCCGGACTCATAGCCAAAACACTCTATATGGAACGCAATCGCGTCCGCGAAGAGCCTTGGAAGGCAGATCCGGCTAACGAGGATAATTATTGGAGACACATCAAGACAGTCCTCAAGCGATCCAGTCAACAAAATGGAATAAGTCAGACCGAGCGCGAGCGAGAAATTATTCATAACATTGTCAATCGATATGCTGAAGAAATCGTAGGGGGGTTCAGGATCAAGACTTTTTTATTTGCGAGGAGATTTTTGAACCTTTTTTTTAATAGATTACTCAATGCAGCTGCGGGAAGATTGCAAAAAAGAATTTGGGGGCGAGAACATCAATTGTCAGAGCGCTTGAGGGTGTATGGATCAGTGCAGAAGATGCGAAAACTTTTTGAAAAATCTACCGTGGTGATCGTTCCTACACATTCGAGCAATCTGGATTCCATACTGATAGGTTTTGCGATTGATCGCATAGTTGGTCTCCCGGGCTTTATCTATGGAGCCGGACTCAATCTCTACGACAGTGAGTTTTTTTCATATTTTATGAATAGACTGGGCGCTTATCGAGTAGATCGTCGCAAAAAGAATCCCATCTATCTGGAGAGCCTCAAGTCTATGTCGGCGATAGCCCTACAGCGCGGAGTGAATAGTATATTTTTTCCGGGAGGTACACGTAGTCGAAGTGGAGTGATCGAGCAACGGCTCAAATTGGGCTTGATGGGTACAGCTATCGAAGCCCAAAGAACCTTATATGCTCAAGGGTCAGACCAAAAGATCATTATTGTTCCGTTAGTGCTCAACTACCATTGCGTATTGGAGGCAGATTACTTGATAGATCAACATCTCAAAAGAACGGGAAAGGAAAAATATTTTCGTTCAAAAGATGACTTCAAAAAACTGAGGAATATCCTGCGCTTTCTTTGGAGGCTCTTTGACGCAAAGTCGGACATTTTATTAAATTTTGCAGAGCCAATGGATGTATTTGGCAATACACTCGATGATGATGGCAATAGTCTAAAAAACGGAAAGATTATTGATATAAAAGAATACTTTATGGGTGATAATGATGTCGAACGAAACGTCCAGCGAGAGCAGATCTATACCCGTTTGCTTTCAGAGCACATTGCACAATCCTATAAAGCGAATAATATCGTTCTGAGTAGCCAGTTGGTAGCCTTTGCAGCTTATCGTTATTTTGTGGCTAATAATTCGGGATTGGACCTATATGATTTGATCAGTTTGCCGACGGACGAATTTGTTTTTGATGAAGCTGATCTTGTCGATTATATAGCTAGAATACAAAAAAAATTATTAAAACTCGAAAACGATAAAAAAATCATTTTGGGTAATAACGCACAACTCGATCCCAAAGAAGTTTTGGAACTAGGAATGGCAAAGCTAGGTGTTTTTCATCCGCTAAAACCCCTTATGAGGAACAAAGATGGAACCATTGTGAGTGAGAGCTTTAAACTGTTACTATTCTATCACAACAGACTCACAGGATACGGCCTGGAGTCAGGATTTAGAAAGTTGAAAGTGAAGAAAAATACGAATACATGAATTTTATCATCTATGACCTTGAAGCGACCTGTTGGATGGGCAGACCACCCTATGGTGTACAAGAAATAATCGAAGTAGGCGCAGTAAAATTAAATATGTATGGGGATTATCTATCTAGTTTTAACCGGTTTGTCCAACCCATGGTCAACCCAAAACTCTCAAGATTCTGTAAGCGGTTAACTTCTATTCGGCAGGAAGATGTCAATCGTGCATCTCTCTTTGATCAAGTCGCCCATGATTTTATCGAATGGATAGACTCAGATGATTATTTGCTGTGCTCTTGGGGAGAACAGGATATCAAGTTTTTGCAGAATGACTGTAAACTGCACAAAATCGATACAGACTGGTTAGCACATCATGCAGATCTCAAAGAACAATATTATAAGAGTTATGGTCTAAAAAATCCGGTGAGCCTCTCCAAGGCTTTGGATATGGAAGGATATGAATTTGAAGGTGTCCCGCATCGTGCCATTTCCGATGCTCAGAACTTAGTAAGAGTTTTTAGATCACAGATTGATATTTGGGTGTACTAAAAATAAAGCGAGAAGTCTACATCGAACTGCTTGAGGTGCATCAGTGACCTTAGGCTACTCGGTTACTACCTATCCTTCGGCCACTCTCTTAAAAAAGAGGGGAGCGCAGTCGCTTGGTCTGCTGTCTCGTAGTGACCCTCTCCGTATTGATGGGACTGCTTCGTCGTGCATCCTCGGCGTGACGGTGTCCCCTTTTGGAGGGGGCTAGGGGGAGGACAACAGTACAACTCACCCCCGCCCCCTCTCTTAAAAAAGAGGGGAGCGCAGTCGCTTGGTTTGCTGTCTCGTAGTGACTCTCTCCGTATTGATGCGACTGCTTCGTCGTGCCTCCTCG